>DASTYK010000170.1 GCA_035764935.1 Longimicrobiales bacterium
TCGATGCCGACCTGCAGCGGCTCCGTCGTGGTGCTGGCGTGGCCGAGCCGCTCGACCCGCACGCGGAAACTCCCGGCGGCCGGTGCGGTCAGGTGGTACACGCCGGCCGCGTCCGTGAGGATGGCGGTGAGCGCTCGCCCCGCGGGCTCGAGCAGGCTCACGAATGCCCCGGCCACCGGCAGGCCGGTGTCCTGGTCGGTCACCCTGCCCTGGACGCGCTGTGCGGTCGCGTCAGACGCACTGATCAGGACGGCGGCGAACAGCAGGCAGGCGATGCGGATGCGGAGCATACGCGCCTTCGTGCTCGGGGAGGAGGAGGATCCCTGAAACATGCCGCAGCGCGTGTGGTGGCGCCATGGCGCGGGGTCGACGCGAATGCCTCCGGACTGTGCCATGCCCCGGCAATCCGGCCGGAACGAAAGGGACGCCCCGCCCCAACATGATTGCATCCGGGGGAGGCCGGTTGAATACTCGTCCGCCGCGCCTGTCACTCGCCCGCGGCTCCCTCTGCAGGACCATCTCATGACAGTGGCCGTTGCGACCCTGCTCGCTCTGGCCGGGTCGTCCGTGTTCCAGGGCGCTGCGCTGCCGCAGCCGCGCGCCGCGACTCCCCCCGTTGCCGTGTACGACGCGCTGCGCGCGCCCGGCACTCTCCCCAACCGGTCGCACGAGCCGCGCACCGTCGAGGTCGAGATCACCGCCGCACCGGTGCAGGTCTCACTCATCGATGGTGCGACCACAGAGGCGTGGGCGTACAACGGCGCGGTGCCGGGACCGACACTGGATGTGCGCGAGGGCGATCGGGTCGTCGTCCGCTTCCGCAACGCGCTGCCGGAGGAAACGACCGTGCACTGGCACGGGCTGCACGTTCCGTTTGCCATGGATGGCAGCCCGTTCCATCCGGTTGCGGCGGGTGCGGAGGCCACGTTCGAGTTCACGGTGCCGTACGGCAGTGCCGGCACGTACTGGTACCACCCGCATCCACACCACCGCACGCGCTACCAGGTGGCCAAAGGGCTGTACGGTGCGCTCGTCGTGCGTGCCGCGGACGATCCGCTCGCGGGGATCGAGGAAAAGCTGATCATCCTGTCCGACGCGCGCTTCCTGCCGGACGCATCCGTCGACCTGCCGGCGCGCACCACGCCGCAGGGCCGCATCGACTTCGAGAACGGCTGGGAAGGCGACGTCCTGTTCGTCAACGCCCAGCGTGCGCCGAGCATCGAGGTGCGGGCAGGCACGGTGCAGCGCTGGCGCATCATCAACGCGTCAGCCGCGCGCGTGTACCGCCTCGCGATTCCCGGCCACCGCCTGCTGCACGTCGGCAGCGACGGCGGCCTCTTCGAGCATCCCGTCGAAACCGACGATATCCTGCTCGCGAGCTCGGAGCGCGCGGAAGTGCTCGTGCGTGCGACGGGCGCGCCGGGCGACGTCGCAACCCTGCAGTCGCTTCCGTACGACCGCTACATCCCGCAGACGCGACCGCCCGGCTGGGAACAGACACGCGACCTGCTCACGATCCGCTACACGGACGAGCCCGCTGCATCGCCTGCTGCCTTGCCAACCACACTGCGCAGGATCGAGTGGCTCGACACAACGCAGGTCGCCACAACGCGCACGATCGCCATGACGCAGGGCTTCCTCAACGGTCGCGTCATGGACCTCGCCCGCGTGGACGAGCAGGCGACGCTGGGCGCCACGGAGATCTGGCGCCTCGAGAACCTCGTCGGCATGGACCACCCGTTCCACCTGCACGGCTTCCAGTTCCAGGTGCTCGACCGCAACGGTGTGCCCGTCGATCAGCCGCGCTGGGAGGACACCGTGAACGTGCCGAAGCACGAGACCGTCCGCTTCGTCGTGCGCTTCACCGATTTCGCGGGCAAGTGGATGTTCCACTGCCACATCCTCGATCACGAGGAGAACGGCATGATGGGCATACTCGAAGTGCGCTGAGGAGGAAACCATGGTGCGCGATCCGGTCCGTCTGCTCCGACCGCTGTCGCTGGTCATGCTGGTGGTGGCGCTGGGCGCGTTCGCTGCGCGGCCGCACGGGGGGGTCGGGCTTCGTGCGGGGGCGAGCGACGATGATGCGGCCCGACGGGATGCGGATCCTGACGCGGCGGACCGCGAGGGTGCGATGCACCGGCATGATGCCAGCGAGATCCTGCGCGGGCGTGTGCTCGTGATCGAGCACGCGTGCAGCGGCTGCCACGGCGGCACGCTCGACCCTGCGGACGAGAAGTGGATGGTCGGCATGACCAGCCCGGACCTGGAGTTCCGCATCGGACCGTGCGCCATGGATCCGGACGCGACGCCCTGCTTCCGCACGCGCCCGCGCAACCTCACCCCGGACAACACCACCGGCATCGGTCGCTTCAGTGAGCGCCAGATCTTCAACGCGCTGCGCTACGGGCTCCGCCCCGGGGAAACGGCGGACGTCGAGATCACGTCGAGTGTGCCCGGTGTCGGCAACTTCCCGGAGGATCCGAAGTACCTCGCGCCGCCGATGCCCTGGCCCGCATGGCGACACATGCCCGACGAGGACCTGTGGGCGATCGCCGCGTATCTCAAGCACGCCGTGAAGCCCGTCGCTCATCGCGTGGCCGACAGCGAGGGGCCGCCGGACTTCTGGGCGAGCGAGTACACCGAAGAGAAGATGGGCGCGTACCCTGCACCGCCCTTCCCGACGGCACAGGAAGTCGAGCCGCCCGCGGCGCAGCGCGCGCTGGTGCTGCGCGGCCGGCAGGCGGTGCTGCAGCACGCCTGCGGCGACTGCCACGGCGGGTGGGTCAACCCCGCCTCGGAGCGCTGGCTCAGTGGCGCACGTGAAGGAGAGGCTCCCTTCCCCGTCGGCGCATGCGTCGCCGACCCGAAGGCGACGCCCTGCTTCGCAACCTATCCGCGAAACCTCACGCCGCACGGCACCAGCGGCATCGGCCCCTACAGCGAGCAGCAGCTCTTCAATGCGCTCCGGTTCGGACTCAGGCCGAAGTTCGCCCCCGACGGCGTGATCGGCAGCGACACCGCGTTCCCCGCAGAGCCGCACTTCCTCGCGCCATCGATGCCATGGGCTGCCTGGCGCCACATGAGCGACGACGACCTGCGCGCCATCGCGGCGTACCTGAAGCACGGCCTCAGGCCGGTGGAGAACCTGCCGCCCGCGAGCGACGAGCCGGCCGACTTCTGGGCCAGCGAATCGACGCCGGAGAAGACGGGACCGTATCCCGCGCCGCCGTTCCCGACAGAGCGGGAGGTGAGGCCGGAGGGATCGTGAAGACGTGCCCCGGCTCCGGCTGGGGGGCGTCGCCTGTAATGAGCGCAGAGATGCAGTCCACAACGTTACGGTCCGGGAGGAGCTGATGATGGCAGTTGGCAAGGCGATCAGGAGGATTCCGGTCGCTGGTCGTATCTACTCGATGGCGCGCCGCTGGTTGAGGTACAGGAGCGACCAGGGCAGACGCGAGTTCAGGAACTTCTCCGACTTCGTACACGCGCTGGAACACAAGGGCCCGGGCGCAATGGAGCTGGAAACGTTCGATGGCCTGCGCATTACGGTCCGTCGAAACCAGTGGGACGCGCGCATCGTCCGGGAAATCTTCGTGGACCAGCCGTACGTGCGTCACGTGGTCGTCCCGGGCAAACCGGTCGTGGTGGACATCGGCGGATACATCGGCGACTTCACGCTGTTTGCCGCCAAGCGGCTGGACGCCAGCCGTGTGATCGTTTACGAACCGACACCGGAGAACTTCGAGATCCTCCTGAGGAACGTCACGAACAACGGGTTCCTCGAGCGCGTCGAGGCCGTCAACAAGGCCGTCAGCAATTCGCCGGAGATCACGCTGAACGTGGAGCAGAAGGTACATGCGGAGATTCACGCGTCGGCATACTGGTACGAGGGCATGTCGCAACGAAAGGTCGCCGCAGCCACGCTTGCCGAGATCGTCGAGGAGCACCACCTCGACAGGATCGACCTGCTCAAGATCGACTGTGAAGGCGGTGAGTACGACATCATTCCGGACGCAGACGAGTCGATTCTTCGGCGGGTGTCCAACATCGTCTTCGAGTTTCACCGCTTCCCCGGATACGAGGCTCGGCTCCAACGCGTCCTGCAGCGGTTGACTCTCAGCGGCTTCAGCCTGACGACGAGCGGGCACATCGTGTCGGCGACACGCGCCTGAGGCCCTGGCCTCTGCGGTTCAGCTCGCACCGCGCCCGACGATGGCGCCCCCGATGTTGCTGATGAAGTCACCGGCGGAGGTGCGCATCGTGAAGCCGCCGGTCACGTCGGAGAGGTCCGCGTTGTTCAGGTTGACGCCCCAGCTCCAGTAGCTGAAGTGGAGCTCGCTGCCCTCGACTTCGATCGGCGAGACCAGGGAGGCGGCGTGCCTGCCGAACAGCACCTGCCCCTGCGAGAAGTAGCTCATCTGCCCGACCAGGATCACATCGACGTCCGGGGCAGCACCGATGGCGGTCACGATACTGTTCGCCGAGTCTCCTGCGGAAAAGCGCACCACGTCGACGGAGCTGTAGATCCCGGTGTCCTCCAGGAAGGTGACGTACTCGCTGTCGGTAACCGGCGCGGACGCGCCGTAGTCGTCCATCGGCCCCTCGAAATCGACCAGGTCGTTGCCGTAGTCGCGCAGCGCGGCCAGCATGATCCAGTCGGCGTGCTTGTACGCGAGCTCGCTGCCGTTGTGATCCTCCGCCCATTCCCGGGCGTACTTCGGCAGATCGAAGCTCATGAGGTTGTTGTACGCGGGGAAACCGCCGCTGACGTCGACGCTCAGCGCACGCAGTGATGCCTTGCCCGTGTCGTACAGCGCCGTCGCGTAGCGTGCGACGGTGAACGGCGAGCGTCGCAGCATCAGGTTCAGGTACGCCGCGGGTCCGCACCAGCCGTAGCTCCCCTGGTACAGCAGGTGCGGGCGGGTGATCAGCTCCGAGAGCCGACCGGCGAAGTCCGCCGGTTTGCAGTGCCACTTCTCCGCCGGCGCGGCTTCGAGCCATTCGCGTACGTGCGTTCGCGCGCTCTCGCGATCGGCCTCGTCGGCGGGCGTCTGTCCGGTGAGCAGCGCCGCGATCTGCATCACCACTGTCTGTAACCCGTTCACAGTGTCACCGTCCGCTGTTCGGTTTCTGATTCCCGCCCGGCGCCTGTCTGCGGGATCTGCTCGCGCGCCGGGATCCGCTCCGCAAGCACGCTCGACGCCCGGCGCACGCGCGCCAGCGGGTCGGGCGGCGTGCCGATCACGGTGGCGCGCACGCGCTCGTGCCGTACCAGTGCGCGTCGCTCGCTGCGCGGACGCAGCAGCAGCCTGCCTTCCAGCACACGCTGTGGCCGCGCGCCCGGCCGCTTCACGCGCCCGTAGCGATCGGGCAGTCGCACGGCCCTGTCATCGGCATCGTCCGGTGTCGCCGCGGCGAGGAACGTGAGGCGTGCCTCGTCGCGTCGCGTTGCGCCGTCGATGATGGCAACGACCAGCGTGTTCGCGCCTTCGATCAGCTCCTCGAGCCGCACGGCCGCGCGCAGCACGAGCGCGCCGTCGGAATCGGCGTGGCCATCGAAGACGCGGGCGATGTCGCTGGGCAGTGCAGCGCGTCCGCTGGGGAGTGCACCGCGTCCGATGGGGAGCAACCCGCCCTTCGCACCGGCAATCGAGCCCGCCGTGTCCGTGCGACCGTTGCCCGCGTAGTCGCGGCGTCCTGCCAGACTGTCACGCCCACTGCGCCGCCCGCGCATGTGCCCACCTGCACCTTTGGCGTTGCCGTCCCGCCGCGCCTGCCGCTCCAGCGTGGACCAGTGCGGCGCCAGCGCATTGCGTGACAGTGTCTCGGCCGCAATGCGGGAACCGAGTGCCGGCGGGACGCGCACCGTCGTCGCCGGCGCGATCTCCTGCACTGCGAAGCGTTCGGGCGGGAGCGGCTCACCGTTCAGGAACACGTGCACGCGACGCGGGCGTCGCGCACCGTCCTCGCCGAGGAAGCTGCGCGGCACGCCGCGCAGCACCACGTGCAGCTCGAGGTCGTCCTCGACGAGCTGCAGCGGGCGTGGCGAGACGACATCGACGGATCGGGGCCGCGGCGCCATGTCGTCGACGTCGCCTGCCATGACCAGCCCTTCCGATTCCAGCGACGTCCGCTCGTCCTCCAGCGCCGCGAGCTGCAATTCCACCGTGAATGCATCGGCGAGCCGTTCTGCCGCCTGCTGCACCAGCGTCTCGAAGCTGCTCCATGTTTCAATCGCCTCGCGCAGCGCGGCCAGGAACTGCTGCAGCGGGAGCTCGATGCGCCCGAGCGAGATCTCATGACTCGCGGTCTCGTTCACCATGATGAAGCCGGTCGGGTTGGCGAGGCTCACGCCAACCCAGCGCGGCGCCGGGTACGTCCAGCTGGCGGTGAACGACAGCGGCAGCGAGGGATTGTCGCCGCCGAACAGCGCCTCGACGCCTTCCGTCATCCGGTTCAGCAGCAGGTTGGCGAGCTGCGGCTGCAGCGGTCGGGCCGGGTCGAGGGCGCGGACGTCGTCCAGCAGGTCCTCCGCGCCGGCGGCCGTTGCCGTGACCACGTCGAGCACGGGGTCGAGCAGCGCCGAGTCGAGCGCCGCACGCAGCGCACTGCGCATCGACTGGCGGATCCCCGCGCGCGCGGATGCCGGCGCCAGCGTCGTATAGACGACGTTCTCGAACAGCAGCGCATCGGCGGGTGCGAGTGCCAGGTCCGTGAGTGCGTCCTTGAGCCGTGAGCGACCGGCAGATCCGCTGATCGCGCCGAGAGCGTCCTGCAAAGCGTCCAGCGCCTGGTCGAACAGCGCCTGCACCTCGGCGACCAGCTCACCGATCGCTGCTGCCAGCTCGAGCAGACGCGCCTGCAGCTCCGCCAGTCCCACGCGCAGCTCGTCGATCCATTCGACGACCTGCTGGCGGGCGGCCTCGAGCAGTTCCTGCAATTCCTCGACGATCAGCTCGGCAATGCGCAGCAGGATGCGCTGCGCGAACGCCGCGAAACGCTCGACTGCGATGCCGGTCAGCTCCTGCGCGAGCGACTGCAGGCGCGGCAGGTTGGGGATGAAGAAGGAATCGCCGAGCTGCTCCAGGAAGTCCGCCTGCGCGTCCAGCGGCAGCGGCTCGATCACCTCGTACAGGAGCTGACGCACGCGTGCGCGCGTCGCGTCGGGCAGCGGGCCGAACACCTCTGCGCCGACCAGCAGCGACTCGCGCAGCAGGTCGGCCAGGTCTTCCGTCGAAAGGCCGACGTTCGGCTGCGCAGCCAGCGCAGTGACCAGACCGTTCGGCGCATCGACCTGGCCGGCCAGGTCGGTGAGAATGGTCGCGAGCTGCTCCTGCGCCTTTGCCATGACCAGGTCGGTCGTGACGACCAGGCTCCGACCGATCACGCGCAGCAGCACCGCGGACAGCGCTTCCGTGAGCTGGTCGCGGCTGATGCCGGTGGTCTGCCACTGCAGTGCGGCATCGAATGCGGTGTCGGTCGCGAACAGGATCGACGGTGCGAACACCTCGTCGAAGTACGTGCGCACGTCGGGCTGCGGTGCCAGGTACGCGACGAGTGCAGGCAGCAGCTGCGCCTCGAGCTTCTGGTGCGCGAACTGCTTGAGCCCCGCATTCAGTGCCGCCAGGGTGGCCCGGTCGTCGAGCCGGCCTGCACTGTCGGTCCGGATGGAGCCCAGGCTGATCAGCAGCAGCCGCGCGACGTCGTTGCGCGCGTCGGCGATCTGCCCCTGGAACAGCGACAGGAACTCGTCGACCGCCGGCACGCGTGCACGCAGCGGGTCGAGCACGGTGTCCTGCACCAGGAACTCGATCAGGTGCTCGCGCTTCAGTGTGTTGCCCGGATCTGTTGCGCCGGCAGCGACCAGGCGCTGCCGAATGTGCTGTTTCAGCTGCGGATGCGGCTGCGTTGCGAGCGGTCCCTCGAACGATGCGTGCGCCGTCTGCGGCTGCAGGCCGATGATGCTCACGGAGCCCGCAGCACGCGCGACGCGCTCCGCCGCGACGAGGCCGAGCTGCGTCGCCGCCCACAGCACGGCCAGTGACTGGCGCCGGTCCGTCGACAGCGTGCCCCCCTCCAGGTCGAGCGCGAGCGACAGCGCTTCCGTCAGCACGCCGTTCCAGTAATCGACGGTTTCCGGCGTCGGCATGAACGGCGATGGCGGCAGCGCCTCCAGCTTCGCCGCGAGCGCGCGCCGGCGCGGTCCGCTGGCGTTCCATTCGGAGGCGCTGACGCCGAGCAGCCGCGTCGCCAGCCACGCGCGCAGGTCATCGAGCGCGAGCTGCACCAGGGAGGCAAGCAGGAAGCGCTGGCACTCCTCGAGCACGACCTGGCTGCAGCGCAGCGCGAGGGCCTGTGCGCCGGCGGCGTCGCGCGGGACGTCGTTCGTCGCCAGGTACTCGCCCAGCTCGAACGACAGCCGCAGCGCGCACTTGCTCGCGGGTCGTGCGACGTCGATCAGCAGGCGCGTAGCCGTGTCGTTCGCAGGCACCTGGTCCAGCGCGGCATCGGCCGCCGCATCGACCAGCAGGTCGACCGTGCGCGCGATGTAGCGGCTGAAGCTGTCGAAGCCCGCCTGTACGAATACGCGGTAGCCTGCACCGCCCTTGAGTCCTGCGCCGAGTCCGCACACGATGTTGAAGCCCGGCCGGATGCCCGCCGCCAGGTCCTCGACGGCGGTGCCCGTGACGACCACGTTGGCGTACGCCTGCGCGGTGAGCGCAGCCTTCACGAACAGGCTCGCCTGCAGCGTGATCTCCTCGAGGAACACCTTCAGCAGCTCCGCCGGCAGCCCGCGCATGCGACTGTCACGCTCGACCAGCGCGAGGAAGTCGCCGACGCTCAGGCCCAGTCCCGCGCGCACACCCGCAGCCAGCTCCGCGATCGCCTCCAGCCGCACCGCGAACCCGATCTCGTCGAACAGGTTGAGCGGCAGCTGGATCTGCGCACGCACGCCCGCGTCCGCGCGCAGCTCACCCAGCAGCTCGCCGGCGAGGTATTTCCGGAAGGAGGCATCGAGATGCGCCAGCGCGCCGATGCCGAGCTCGACGTCGAGACCACGCTTCAGCTCACCCTGGCCGCGGAACTTCACCTCTGCGTTACCGCCAACCTGGCCCCACTCGTTCGCGGCACTGCCACCGGCCGCGAAGATCTGGCGATCGAGATCGAGATTTGGCACGGGACGTCCCGGGAGGAGGGAGACTGCGATGCGGCGCTACGGCCCACGATAGGTGCGGGTGACGCCGCGCGGAACAACGTTGGTGCGAACCCGCCAGGCACCGCGCTCCGGCGCGATGCCTGGATGTGACGCCAGGGAAACAACCATGGTGCGAACCCGCCAGGCACCGCGATCATCTGCGATGCCCGGCGGGTCGGCGGTCGTTCAGGATGGCTCTTCCGCGAGCAGCGTGAACGTCACGTCGTGCGAGGCGCTGCCGGTGGCGGCACCATCAGGATCGGCCGTATCCAGGGGCACACCGCTGGCGATGACGAAGCTGTAGACCCCCGGTTCCAGCCATCCGGCGCTGGCGAGCTCCCGCTCGCCGTCGTACCAGCTCTCGTTCACGAACTCCTGCCGCGGCTCGCCCAGGATCAGTATCACGGTGCCTGTCCCGTTGTCGTTGGCCGCGGTGCCCTCGAGCACGTAGTAGACGGGACTGTGCACCTCGAAGCCGAGGAAGATTTCGCTCACTGCCTGCACCTCGGCCTCGGCATCCCCGCCCGAGGCGGTGACCGAGCCCGACAGGTTGGCGCTCGTCGAGGCGCGGTAGAGGAACTCGTCGGTGCCCGGCTCGAACCGCGACGTGTGGACGAGCGTTGCGGAAGCGCGTGATGAGCCCGCCGCAGCCACGACGCTGGTATCACCGTGCAGCTCGTTCTCCTGGGAGACGTCATCCGACGCCTGCCATTCCTCGTTCTCACCATCCCACGCGTTAGCGGTGATGATCCAGGTCGCGAACTGCACGATGACCTCGACGCCCGTCTCTTCCACGAAGACCGTGACGGTGTCCGCCAGCGTCTCCTCGCCTTCCACCATGCGCGCGATGACGAGGACCGTGTCGGGCTCAGCGGGCGCCGTGTACCGGACCGACGCGGTGCCTTCCCCGTCGACCCGCGCCGTGCTGCTGCTGAGGCTGCCTTCACCCTCGAGGACGAGGGCGACGTCCGCCCCGACATAGGCGCCGCGTCCCTTGTTCACCTGCACCTCGAGCTGGAGAACCTCGTCCGTGCCGACCGTCACCTCGTCCTCACCATCCGCAGACAGGCTCAGGCGCGGCACGCCCTCGAAGAAGAGACGGTGGCTCGCCCGGACCAGAACGAGAGGCGGATACGTGACCTCGATCAGGACGTCGCCTTCCGAGCTTCCCTCGCGGAGGTGAGCCTCCGCACTGAACCGTCCGTCGGCATCGGTCTGTCCACCCGGCGGCGTCGTGCTGAGCTGAGCACTGCTGAACGTGATATCTAGGGGAGTGGAGAACGTCGGCTCGCGGCCGCCGATGGACACGCCCGCGCGCACGTCGAGCTGCGCGGTGCCCTCGAGCGTATCGGGCAGCTCCGCTTCGAGGATCACGACCTGGAGACAGAGACGATCGGTCACCGCCTCGAGCCCCAGCGCCGGCTCCAGCTCCGAAAGCGCGTATGCCTCCGCCAGCCCGACGAGTCGCACGATCTCGGACAGCCCGCCGGCGTTGCCACTTTCAGCGCAGGCGTCGTTCAGCCGATCGATCTCCGACCGCAGCGTCGCGGCGGCCGCAGCGGCTGCCGCCGAGACCACGTCGTCCAGCTGCCGGTCCGCCCACGTCTGCACGTACGAGAGCCAGAGGCCGTAGCTGCCCAGCGCCGCTGCGAGCGTTTCCGCGTCCGCCGATTCCAAGCCCGGGCCGATCTCCGCCTCGTACCACGTCCGCAGAATCGTCTCGATCAGGGCCTGGTCGGGGATCTCGTATGCAGCAGCCGCCCGTGCGACTTCCGCAGCGATCGCCTCCTGCGCCGTTTCGGCCGGGCTCGACGCGGGGCCGGCCGCCATGGCCGCGACTTCGGCGGGTGTGCCGTTGCCGGCACCACCGCTGCTGAAGTGGGCCAGCCACACGCGCGCCGTGTCACCGGACACCCGCGCAGGCACCAGGTGCACGTCCTCGTCCTGGTGGCTCAGCCCGACGGCATCGGCGGTGACCGCGCCCGGCGCGACGATCGTCAGCTCGGCCGGCCGTTGAAAGACCAGCCCGTGCGGCTCCAGCGACGCCGCTGCGATCGTCCCGCTCAGCGGCACTCCCTCCAGCGCCGCGAGCGGTGTGACCGTGATCTCGACCGGACCGGGCAGAGCATGCTTCGGCACCGTCAGCGTGTAGCGCGTTCCATCCTTGCCCGTCGCCACGACGACGCCGCCGGAGGTGTCGATCGTCGTGGTGACCGGGACATTGTCCCCGACCACCGCGTTCGGCTCGCGCTCGATCGGCGGCTCGGGCTGCTCCGGATCGGTGATGCCGCCGTTCCCGTCGCCGCAGGACGAAAGGGCCAGGGCAGCGAAGGTGAGTGCGGCCGGCCGCGCACGCAGGGCGCGGCGCAGTCGCGACGGGGCTCGGTATGAAGGATGGCGCATGATTTCTCCTCGCGG
>DASTYK010000171.1 GCA_035764935.1 Longimicrobiales bacterium
GCCCTCCTTCTCGCCGACGAACGGCACGCTGCGTGTCTCGAAGAAGCCCGCGCCGACGAACAGCGTGCGCAGCCGGTCCTCGAGCCGGCTCAACGGATCGTCCTGGAGAGCGCCGACACGGAACGGCCGCAGTTCCTCCGGGAACTCGTCGTAACCGTGACGGCGGGCGATCTCCTCGACGAGGTCGTCCTCGCGCGCGATGTCGTAGCTGCGGAAGCCGGGCACGCGCACCGTGATGGAGTCCGCGTCGCGTGCGTCCACATCGAAGCCGATCGGAGCCAGCAGGTCGGCGAGCTGCGCGGTCGTGAACGGCACGCCGAGCACCTGCTCGACGCGCGACTCGCGCAGCACGATCGTGCGCCGGGGCTCCAGCTCGCTGCCGACGTGCGCAGCCCCTTCCACCGTGCCGCCGGCGACCGCGAGGATCAGGTCGACCGCGCGGCGCAGCGCCGTGTCCATTCCTTCCGGATCGACGCCGCGCTCGAAGCGGTAGCTCGCGTCGGTCGAGAGCCCCAGCGCGGTGCGCGTGCGGCGGGTCGTGGCAGGATCGAAGAGCGCGCACTCGAGCAGCACGTCGACGGTGTCGGCTGTCACCTCGCTGTCGGCGCCGCCCATGATGCCGGCGAGCGCGACGGGCACGCTGGCATCCGCGATCACGAGCATGGAGTCATCCAGCTTGCGCTCGACGCCGTCCAGCGTGCGCAGCGTCTCTCCGTCACGCGCACGACGCACGATGATCTGCTCGCCGCCGAGCTTCGCGGCGTCGAACGCGTGCAGCGGCTGACCGAGCTCGTGCAGGATGTAGTTCGTCGCATCGACGACGTTGTTGATCGGCCGCTGGCCGATTGCGCGCAGCCGGGCGTCGAGCCAGCCGGGCGACGGCCCGATACGCACACCGCGAATGAGGGCGGCGAGGTAGCGGGGACAACTGTCCGTGTCGTCCACGCGGACAGCGACCGCGCCCGCGCGCTCGCCCTCGATCACGACGCGCCGGCCGGCATCACCTGCGCCGGGGAGCGTCGGCAGCCGCACGTCGCCACCTGCGAGCTCACGTGCAACGCCGAGGTGCGAAAGCAGGTCACCGCGGTTGGGCGTGACGTCCAGCACGATGCGCGCGTCGTCCAGGCCGAGCGCACCGGCGAACGGCTCTCCGGGCACGAACGTGCCGTGCAGCGTCAGGATGCCACTGTGATCACGGCCGAGTCCGAGCTCCGCCGCACTGCACAGCATGCCCTCGCTCGTCTCGCCACGGATCTTTGCCTTGCGGATCTTCAGATCATTCGGCAGCGCCGCGCCGACCGGCGCGAACGGGTAGTACGCGCCCGCCTGTACGTTGGGCGCGCCGCACACGACGCTGAGCGGCTCGGGTCCGCCCGCATCGACGGTGCACAGCGAGAGCCGGTCCGCATTGGGATGCCTGCGCGCTTCGACGACACGCGCGACGACGACGTCGCGCAGGTTCGCTGCGATGTCGATGACTTCGTCGGCAGGTGCGCCATACGCCGCGAGGCGGTCGGCGACCTCTGCGGGTGTCGCGTCCAGGCCGGGGGCGAGCGACTGCAGCCAGCGATAACTGATGTTCATGATCCGACGAACTGCTCGAGAAAGCGGGCGTCGCCTTCATAGAGCATGCGAATGTCAGGAATGCCGTAGCGCTGCAGCGCGATGCGCGCGGGCCCCATGCCGAATGCAAAGCCGGTATAGCGCTGCGGATCGTAGCCGACCGCCTCGAAGACGGCCGGGTCGACCATCCCGGCACCCATGATCTCGCTCCAGCCCGTGTACTTGCACGTGCTGCAGCCCTTGCCGCCGCAGATCGTGCAGCTCACGTCCACCTCCGCAGACGGCTCGGTGAACGGGAAGTACGACGGGCGCAGCCGCACCCTGGTCTGCGTGCCGAACAGCCCACGCGCGAACTCCGCGAGCGTCGCCTTGAGATCGACGAACGTGACTCCCTCATCGACGACCAGCCCTTCGAGCTGCTCGAATGCAGGAGCATGGGACGCGTCCCACGGATCGCGGCGGTAGCACATGCCTGGTGCGATGATGCGGATCGGCGGCGGGCCGCCGAGCATCGTGCGTACCTGCACCGGCGAGGTATGGCTGCGCAGCAGGATGCCGGGGGCGAGGTAGAACGTGTCGTGCATGTCCGCCGCGGGATGATCGAGCGGCGTGTTCAGCGCCGTGAAGTTGTGCCAGTCCGTCTCGGCCTCCGGCCCGCGCGCACGCGTGAAGCCGAGACGGCTGAGCACGCGATAGATCTCGTCGAGCACGAGCGTGACCGGATGCCGCGCGCCCTGCCAGCGGGTCCGCGCGGGCAGGGTCAGGTCGACGTCGGGCGCAGCCTGCGAGGTGCTGTCACCGGCAAGCTGCGTGGCGCGCTGCTCGAGCAGCTCGCTCACGACGTTCTTCACCCGGTTCGCCTCCGCCCCGGCCAGCGGCCGCTCCGCCGGCGACAGCTCGCCCAGCCGCCGCATGATCGCGGTCAGCCGACCTTCCTTGCGACCGAGGAAGCGGACACGCAGCGCCTCGAGCGCGTCGGCGTCGCGCGCCTCCCCGACGGCGGCACGCGCCTCCGCTTCCAGGCGGACCAGCTCATCCGTTATGGTTGCACTCATATCACCTGCACGGCGTATGGCCGCTCGTCGTACGGAATCGTTCCCCCTGCGAACCACGCAATTTCTGCCAGCAGGCGGCTCTGCGAAAGAGCGGACGCGAAAGACGGGCGACCGCAGAGCAATGCTGCTCCACTGCCGCCCGTCTCTGTCGCCCGCCTGCGCCAGTCGCCTGGTCGGCGCGCGCGCTGCAGGCGATGCATCGCCTGCAGCCGCGTCAGCTCAGGTTCGTCTTGGCCTGCCGGACGAGCTCGCCGAACGCGGTCGCATCGTGCACCGCCAGGTCCGCGAGCACCTTGCGATTGACCTCGATGCCGGCCCGCTTCAGACCGTTCATGAACCGCGAATAGTTGAGCTGATCGTCGTGCTGGCGGACCGCCGCGTTGATGCGGGTAATCCACAGGCGACGGAACTCGCGCTTGCGCTGCTTGCGGTCCCGGTAGGAGTACGCCCAGCCGCGCTCGACGGCGTTCTTCGCGATGCGCCAGAGCTTGGAACGGCCGCCGAAATAGCCACGGGCCGCCCGGAAGTAGCGCTTCTTCTTGCGGTGACGGGGCACCGCATTCGTTACCCTCGCCATGATCAGTTCCCCTGCAGCATGCGCTTCACGCGCTTCGCGTCACCGTTCTCCGCCAGTGTCGCATGGCGCAGCTTGCGCTTCCGCTTGGCCGACTTCTTCGTCAGGATGTGGCTCTTGAAAGCATGACGACGCTTCACCTTCTTCTTGCCCGTCAGCTTGAAGCGCTTCGCCGCGCTCCGGTTCGTCTTCACCTTCGGCATGGTGCCTCCTCGCTACGCGGCGCCACTACTTCTTCGGCGCCACGATCATGATCATCATCCGCCCTTCCATCGACGGCAGACTCTCCACCTTCCCCACGTCCTGCAGTGCTTCCGCCACTTCCTGGAGCACCTGGCGACCGAGCTCCGGATGCGTGATCTGCCGGCCACGGAACATCATCGTGACCTTCACCTTGTTCTTCTCCTCGAGGAATCGCCG
>DASTYK010000172.1 GCA_035764935.1 Longimicrobiales bacterium
GCTCCGCTGCTGCTGCTCGGCGGCTGCATCGCCGCGGCACCGGCCGACCAGGCGGTCGAGCCGGCGCAGGGCTACGAGGAGGTCGCCGCCGCACTGGAGCAGCTGATCCGGCACGAGATGGCGGACAAGGACCTGCCGGCGGTCTCGATCGCGCTGGTCGACGACCAGGAGGTCGTGTGGGCCCAGGGCTTCGGTGAAGCGCGACCGGACGGCACACCGGCGACGGCGGCAACGGTGCATCGCGTCGGCTCCGTTTCCAAGCTGTTCACCGACATCGGCATCATGCAGCTGGTCGAGCGTGGTGAGGTCGATCTCGACGCACCCGTGTCGCAGTACATCCCGGACTTCCAGCCGGACAACCGGAGCGGCACGCCGATCACGCTGCGCCACCTGATGTCGCACCGGTCGGGGCTGCAGCGCGAGCCGGCGGTGGGCAACTACTTCGAGGACACCGAGCCCACGCTCGCCGCCACCGTGCAGAGCCTGAGCGGGCGTCCGCTGGTGTATGCGCCGGGCGAGAAGTCGAAGTATTCGAACGCGGGCATCGGCGTCGTCGGCTACGTGCTGGAAACGCTCGGCGGCGAGCCCTTCGCGGACTACCTGCACCGCAGCGTGCTCGTACCGCTGGGGATGGGTGACGCGGCGTTCGAGATCACTCCGCACGTGGAGGAGAACCTGGCGACGTCGTACATGTGGACGTGGGACGGCCGCCGCTACGAGGCACCCGGCTTCCAGCTCGGCATGGCGCCGGCCGGCAGCATGTACGCGAGCGTGCTCGACCTAGGCCGCTTCATGAGTGCGCTGTTCGCCGGCGGCCGCGGCTCAGAGGGCCAGGTGCTGCAGGCGGAAACACTGGAAACGATGTGGACGCCGCAGTACGTGCCAGAGGGGCAGCGGACCGGCTTCGGCATCGGCTTCGCGATCGGTGAGCTGGACGGCCATCGCCGCATCGGCCATGGCGGCGCGATCTACGGCTTCGCTACCGATCTGGCGGCCCTGCCGGATGAGCGGCTCGGCGCGGCCGTCGTGATCACGCTCGACATCACCAACGCCGTGGCGGAGCGGATCAGTGACGCGGCGCTGCGGCTGATGCTGGCGGCGAAGAACGGCGAGCCGCTGCCGGAGATCCGGCTGCCGGACGCGATCGACCCGGCGCGCGCGAGTTCGCTGGCTGGGCACTACACCAGCGGGGGGCGGATCCTCGATCTCGTCGTACGCGGCGACGAGCTCGAGGTCCGCCAGCCCGCCCATTTCCGGCTGCGTGCGTTCGGTGACACGCTGGTCATCGACGACCGCGCCGCCTTCGGCACACGCATCCTGCCGATCGACGGCAACCGGCTCGTGCTCGGCAGCGACACGTTCACGCGCGCGCCTGAGCCTAGGCCTGCACCGGCGCCCGCAGCGTGGATGGGGCTGATCGGCGAGTACGGCTGGGACCACAACACGCTGTACATCTACGAGAACCGCGGCCAGCTGCACGCGCTGATCGAGTGGTTCTTCCCGTACGCGCTCGAGCAGGAGTCGGAGAACGTGTTCCGCTTCCCGCCGAACGGGCTGTACGACAACGAGCAGCTGATTTTCACGCGGGACGCGAACGGCAGGGCGACGAGCGTGGAGGCGGCCGGCGTCGTGTTCGAGCGGCGCGAGGTCGGGACGGAGGCCGGTGTCACGTTCCAGATCACGCCGCTGCGGCCGGTGGAGGAATTGCGCCGCGACGCGCTGGCGGCATCACCGCCGGAGGAGACCGGCGACTTCCTCGAGACGGACCTCGTCGAATTGCGCTCGCTGGATCCGTCGATCCGCTACGACATCCGCTACGCGACGACCAACAACTTCATGAATTCCGTCTTTTACACGGAGGCGAAAGCGTTCCTGCAGAGGCCGGCAGCGGAAGCGCTCGTGCGTGCGCACCGGTCCCTGCGCGAGCAGGGCTACGGGCTCTACATCCATGATGCCTACCGCCCGTGGTACGTGACCAGGATGTTCTGGGACGCGACGCCGGACGAGATGAGGCACTTCGTCGCCGATCCGTCGCAGGGCTCACGGCACAACCGCGGCGCCGCCGTCGATCTTACGCTGTATGATCTGCGGACCGGCCAGCCGGTGCAGACGGTCGGTGGCTACGACGAGTTCTCGCCGCGCTCGTACCCGGACTACCCGGGCGGCACGAGCGAGCAGCGCTGGTATCGCGAGCTGCTGCGCAGCGCCATGGAAGCACAGGGTTTCGACGTCTACGAGTTCGAGTGGTGGCATTTCGACTACGGCGACTGGCGGCGCTACCGGATCGGCAACCAGACCTTCGAAGAGATCGGGCAGTAGCGGCAACCCGGCCGTGAGCACAGTGGCTCACGGCCAGATCGGTTCTTATGGAGGGAGACTCATGAAGAAAACGCTCGCGGCGACACTGCTGCTGCTCGCGGGATGTGCGTCCGCCGGCGGCCCCGGCGCGGCACGCGACGGGGCATACGACGTCGTCATCCTGAACGGCCGCATCGTGGACGGGACCGGTGCCGCGTGGTACTACGGCGACATCGGCGTGCGCGGCGACCGCATCGCGCAGATCGCGCCGCGCGGCGCACTCGCGTCCGCCAGTGCGGGCGAGCGCATCGACGCGAACGGCCTGGTGGTCGCACCCGGCTTCATCGACATCCAGAGCCACTCGCGTGGCAATTTCCTGGACGACGGCGACGGCCGCGTGGTCAGCAAGATCACGCAGGGCGTCACGACCGAGATCATGGGCGAGGGCTCGACCAACGCGATCGTGAACACGAGCGTGCTCGGGACGGACGACACGGCGGACCCTGGCGTACGGCAGCGGCTCGAGGAGTTCGGCGGCCCGCGCGGCTTCGACAACTGGCTGCGCGCAATGGAGACCCACGGTGCGGCAGTGAACGTCGGCGCGTTCCTGGGCGGCGACAACGTGCGCTCCTACGCGATGGGCATGCGCCAGGGCACACCGAACGCCGCCGAGCTGGACAGCATGCGCAAGGTCGTGCGCTGGGCGATGGAGGGCGGCGCGTTCGGCATTGCGACGGCGCTGATCTACCCGCCGGCGAACTTCGCGACGACCGAGGAGCTGGTCGAGGCCGCAAAGGCGATGGCGCCGTACGGCGGGCTCTACATCACGCACATGCGCTCCGAAGCCGACAAGCTGCTGGAAGCGATCGACGAGGCGATCCGCATCGGTGCGGAAGGCGGTGTGCCCGTCGAGATCTTCCATCTCAAGGCCGCGGGCGTGCGCAACTTCCACAAGGCAGCACTCGCGATCGAGAAGATCGACTCCGCGCGCGCGGCCGGGCTGGATGTCCAGGCGGACATGTACCCCTACACGGCCGGCGGGACCGGGCTGACGGCCTGCTTCCCGCCCTGGTCCGCCGCCGACGGCAAGCTGTTCGACAACCTGGCCGACGCGCAGATGCGCGCACGCATGCGCGCCGAGATCGAGAACCAGACCGAGGACTGGGAGAACCTGTGCGCGCTGTCCACGCCGGAGAACGTGCTGATCCTCGGCGTGAACCAGCCGCAGAACGCGCAGTACGCGGGTATGCGGCTGAGCCAGATCGCCGAGGCAGAGGGCAAGGACTGGATCGAGACGGCGTTCGACCTGGTGCTGTCCGAGCGCCAGCGCGTCGGCACGATCTACTTCATGATGGACGAGGCCAACGTGCGGCTGCAGCTCCAGCAGCCCTGGATCAAGTTCGGCACGGACGCCGGCGGGCCGGACCCGGAAACCGCACGCGGCCTTACGCACCCGCGCGCGTACGGCACCTTCCCGCGCATCCTGGGCCGCTACGTCCGCGAGCAGCAGGTGATCCCGCTCGAGGACGCGATCCGCAAGATGACGTCGGCAGTCACGACCCGGCTCGGCATCCAGGAGCGTGGGGTGCTGCGCGAGGGGATGTTCGCGGACATCACGATCTTCGATCCGGCAACGATCATCGACGTCGCGACCTACGAGGAGCCGCACCAGGTCTCGCGCGGCGTGCAGCACGTCCTGGTGAACGGCGTGCCGGTCGTGCGTGACGCGCGGCTCACCGGCGCGCTGCCGGGACGGGCACTGCGGGGACCGGGGTACCGGCCATGAGGGCGGGAGTGCGAGTGCGCCATCTGGTTGTTTCGCGGCTCATGATGAGACCGCCCCACCGCTGTCGTTCCTCAGCGCGAGCGCTGGCGCTAGCGCTCGCGCTAGGGTTTTCCTCCGGAAGCGTCCTTGCACAGCAGACACCTGCCCGGTTCGCCGACGCCCGCGCACTGATCGAGCGCGCGATGCAGGAGGACAGCCTGCCCTCGGTCACGGTTGCCGTTGCACAGGACGGCAGGGTGCTCTGGGCGCAGGGCTTCGGCCACGCCGACCTCGAGCGCCGCATTCCCGCGACGCCGGAGACGATGTACTCGCTCGCGTCGATCTCCAAGCCGATCACGGCCACGGCGCTCATGCGGCTGGTCGACGCGGGCCGGGTCGATCTCGATCGTCCTGCGAATGCGTATCTCGGTGACGCGCGCATCCACAGCGACGTGTGGTCGGCGGACGGTGCTACGGTGCAACGCGTGCTCAGCCACTCCGCCGGGCTGCCGCTGCACTATGAGTTCTTCTACGAGGGCGAGTCGCACGAGCCGCGTTCGACGGACGACGGCATCGCGCGGTACGCTGTGCTCGTGGCACCGCCGGGAGAGCAGTACCAGTACTCGAATCTCGGGTACGGCGTCCTCGATCGCATCCTCGAGCTGCAGCACGGACGCTCGTATGCCGAGGTGCTGCGCACGGAGGTGATCGAACCGCTGGGCATGACGCAGACGCGGGTCGGCACCGGCGCCGGCCTGGGCGACGCCGCGGCCGTGCGCTATGGCCCCGACAACACGCCGGTCCCGTACTACGACTTCGATCACCGCGGCGGCTCGGCGGTGTATTCGAGCGCGCTCGACCTGGTGCGCTTCGGCAACTACCACATGGGCCTGCGGAAGGATGTCCGCGTGCCCCTGCTGCGCGATGGGACTCGCCTGCTGATGCAGCAGCCGGTCTCGGCAGGCGCGACGACGGACGGGTACGGGCTGGGCTGGTCGATCGTCGCCGACGACAACGGCCACCGGCGCGTTGCTCACACGGGCGGCATGCCGGGCGTGTCGACCGTGCTGCACATGTACCCGGACGACAACGTCGTGGTGGTGGTGCTGACCAACCGGAGCAACGGCTGGACGGGTCGGATCGCAGCGGAGCTGGCGGCCGCTGTGCTGCCGGACTACCGGGTGCGCCTGCGCGAGCGGCAGGCCGCCGCGGAGGCGGAGCGAAACACCGCCGCTCGCGGCAACGGCAACAGGGGGTACGCGGTCAGCCTGCCTGCGGCCCTGCGCGGCCGCTGGAGCGGTGTCGTACGCACGCCCGATGATACGGTGACGCTCACGCTGGACGTGCGCGACCATGGCGACGTGCACGTGCGCCTCGGCGATGCGCTCGAGACCGTCCTGAACGACGCCCAGGCACCGGAGCCGGACCGGCTGATCGGGCGCTTCGGTGGGACGCTGCCGGACGAGCACGCGGAACGCCACCCGCACAGCATTCTCGTGAACCTGGTGTTGCGGGACGGCAGGCTGGTGGGGCAGGCCTCGGCGCAGACGACCGGGTGGCCGTACTGGTTCGCGCTGACGTCGTTCGTGGAGCTGGAGCGGGTAGCGAAGTAATTCGTGGCGCTGGAGCGGGTCGCGAACTGGTTCGCGCCCCGCTACCAGGTTCCCCGCTCGCCGAGCCTCGCGATCACCTCGCTCAGTCGCTCGGCTGCATTGCGCCAGTTGACGAGGACAGCCTTCTCGGTGTGCTCCGCATCACCCTTGCGGATCCCTTCCACGATGACGCCGTGCTCGTCGATCGAGCGGTCGATCCGGTCGACGAGCGCGCTGATGTAGAGGCGCACGTAGCGCTCCGCCTGCGGCTTGACCACGTCGTGCAGCGCGAGCAGCCGTGGCCCGGAGCCGGCCTCGACGTAGCCGCGGTGGAAGGCCGTGTCCAGGTCGAACACCTCGTTCTGGTCGGGACGCGGCGCCTCGGTCGCACGCTGCAGCGCAGCATTGACCTCGGTGATGTCCGTGGCGACACGCACGCGCTGCGGCATCGGCAGCAGTGCGGCGCGCCGCGCGGCGGCCGCCTCGACGAAGCCGACGATCTCGAACAGCTCCTGTGCGTCCTCCATCGTGAGCGGCGCGACCGTCATCCGGGCGTGCTTGCCGCCGGGCGGCACCACGACGTAGCGCTCCTGCTGCAGCCGCTGCAGCGCACTCCGCACCGGTGTGCGGCTGGTGCCGAGTCGCGTCGCGATCTCCTGCTCGACCAGGCGTGCGCCCGGCGCGAGCTGGCCGCGCACGATCAGGTCGCGCAGCCGCTCGTAGACGAGCGCCGTGGGTCCGTCGGGATGATTGGTGCCCGCGCTGCGCTTGGTGCGCGTGCTGCGCGCCTGCTTCACCGCCCCCTCACTTTCGCGGCCGTGGATCAGCCGGCCGAGGATCGGTTCTCGTGGACTACGGCCGGCGGGTTCGATCCCGGTGTACGGGACCGCCAGACAAGGTATGCGGGAACGCCCGTCAGGACCACGCCGATGCCCAGCAGCGCCCTGCCGGTCTGCGTGAACACCGCGTTCAGCACGATGGCCGAGGACGCCGCCACGAAGAGCAGCGGCGTCAGCGGGTAGCCGGGCACGCGGAAGGGCCGCGGCGCGTCCGGGTTGCGGCGGCGGAACACGAAGATGGTCGCAGCCCCGAGCGCGTAGAAGATCCAGCCCGTGAACACGACGTAGGTCAGGAGCTGCTCGAAGGTGCCGGACACCGCCAGCAGCATGGCCCACAGGCAGGTCGCCACCACCGCGAACGCCGGTGTCCCGAACTTCGGGTGGATCTCCGCCAGCTTGCGGAAGAAGACGCCGTCGCGCGCCATGGCGAAGAATACCCGTGGCGCCGTGAGCACGATGCCGTTGGCAGCACTGAACATCGAGACGAGCACGGCCACGGTGATCACCTTTGCTGCGCCGCTGCCGAGTGCGACTGCCGCGGCGGTGGCGGCGATGCTGTCGCTCTGCGCCGCACGCTCCGGGCCGAGGGCAGCGACGTAGCCGATGTTGGCGATGCAGTAGATCGCGATCAGGACCACGGTGCCGATCGTAATGCCGAGCGGGAAGGCCCGCTGCGGGTTGATCGTCTCACCCGCCGAGAAGGTCACGTACTGCCACCCCTCGTACGCCCACAGCACGGCGATCACCGCGATGCCGGCCGCAGCCAGCAGGGACGTGGATGCGACGTCGCCTGCGGCGCCCGCTGCGGGGGCGGCCCCAGCGGCCGCCGTCACCGCGTCGGGATCCCCGAATACGATCAGTGCAAAGCTGAGCAGCACGATGGCGCTCACCTTGAACGCTGTCATCCACGTCTGCACGGACGTGCTGCTGCGCGTCCCGTAGACGTTGATGCACATCACGGCGAAGATCAGCGCGAGCGCCGCAAATGTGGACATGCCTCTCGACAGCGGGACCAGCTGGCCGAGATAGCCGGTCGCCGCCACGGCGAGGGTGGCGACCGAGCCGCTGGCAATGACGAGGAACAGCGTCCAGCCGTAGAGGAATGCGAGCAGGCGGCCGAAGCCGTCGCGCATGTACACGTACAGCCCGCCGGCCTCCGGCTGCATCGCGCCCAGCTCGCCGTAGGTCAGTGCGCCCAGCAGCGACAGCACCCCTGCGATGATCCAGACGGCCAGCGCGACGAGCGGGTCGCCGCCCGTCTGCCGCAGGACCGTAGCGGGCACGATGAAGATGCCCGAGCCGATGACCGTGCCGACACAGATGACGGCCAGGTCGCGGGTACGAAGCGTACGCTCGAGCTTCTCGGTCATGAGCCCTGCCGTTGCTGCAGCGTGTGCGTGGATGCCTGTGGCTGGAAGAGGAAGTAATCGTAGATCGCGCGCGAGACCTCCGCAATCGTGTGCTCACGCCGCTCCACCGGGGCGGGAGACCCCTTCACGAACACGGCAATCGCGACGCGCCCCGCGTCGCCCGGCAGCGTGATCACACCGACGTCGTTCGTCGTGCCGCCGATCGTACCCGTCTTGTGCGCAACCGACACGTGCTCGGGGAGGTGGCCCATGATGCGCGCGCCGCCCGTGGTGCTGCGCGTCATGATGTCCAGCAGCAGTGCGCTCGATGCGGCGCTCAGTGCCTTGCCCTCGACCACACGCGCAAGCAGCGCGACCATGCCGGCGGGCGTGGACGTGTCGCGTGGATCGTCGTCGAATGCCGCGGTCGCGGAATCGCGCACCGCGCGCGGCGTGGCGCGGGCAAGCCGCCGGTACTCGTCGATCGAGACGTCGTAGTCCTCCGGAATCCCGCGTACACCCGCCCAGTCCGCGATCAGGCCGACCGTCGGGCGGTCCACGCGCACGCCCTGCACGCCGAGCGCGGCAAGCCGCGCGTTCACCGCGTCCGACCCGCCGACCTCGCGCAGCAGCACGTCCGTCGCGCTGTTGTCACTGATCAGCAGCATCAGCTCGAGCAGGTTGCGCACCGAGAGGCTGACGCCGGGATCGTCGAACAGCTCGGTCAGCACTCCGCTGCCGGGATGCAGGTCGCCGGGCTGCAGCGTGATCATGGAGTCGAGGCGCATGCGCCCGCCGTCCACCAGCGTGAGCAGCTGCACCGCGATCGGCACCTTGAACGTGCTCGCCATCGGGAAGGGCTCGTCCCCGTTCAGGTAGACGGCGCGTCCGCTCTCCAGGTGCAGTGCACCGACGCCGAGCTCACCGTTCAGGTCTGCGGCAATGCGCTCGACCTCTGCCGCCAGCCGCGTGAGGTTCGGGTCCTGCCCCTGCGTCACGGCCTGCGCATGGACAACCTGCGGCGCGGCCAGCAGGGCCCATGCGAGCGCGCAACGCGCGAACAGCCCCGTGCGTTGATGCGACAGCCCGGCCGGCAGCACGGCGACGGCGGCGCGATGCGGGGGAGAAGAGGATGCAACAGCGTCGTGTGGCATGGTGCCCTCGCAGTGCTGCGCGGCGCGAACCGGCACGCCGCGCGGTGAGATCGTGATTGTGGATGCAGTCAGCGACTGCGCGCGCGGTGTTGCTGCAGTGCGGGCGCCCGTGGAGGCAGGCGCCCGCAAAGTCACGCTGCCGTCAATTCCTCGCAGCGGACAGTCAGGTCGGAGATGCGATTCTCGTCCACTTCCACGCCCAGGCCCGGCTTCTCCCGCGGCACGTTCACCATGCCGTCGGCGTCCATGGTCCACTCGGGCGTCACGATGTCACGCTCCCAGTAACGCGCGCTCGGCGACAAATCGCCGGGCAGCGTGAAGCCGGGCAGCGAGGCGAGAGCGACGTTGTACGCGCGGCCGACACCGCTCTCCAGCATGCCGCCGCACCAGACCGGGACGTCGTTGGCCCGCGCCATGTCGTGGATCGCGAGCGACGAGGTGAACCCGCCGACCCGCCCCGGCTTGATGTTCACGATCCGGCCGCTGCCCAGCCGCAGCATGTCCTCGAGCCGGTTCACCGACGTGATCGATTCGTCCAGGCAGAGCGGCGTGCGCAGGCGACGCTGCAGCTCCGCGTGCCGGACCAGGTCCTCCGATTCCAGCGGCTGCTCGATCATCATCAGGTCGAAGTCGTCCAGCTGTGCAAGCAGTCCCGCGTCGTCCAGTGTATACGCGTTGTTCGCATCGACCATCAGCTCCGCATCGGGCAGCGCCTCGCGTACCGCCGCGACGAATGCGATCTCGCGGCCGGGCTCGATCTTCAGCTTGATCTTGCGGTAGCCGGCGGCCGCGGCGGCAGACGCGCGCTGGACCAGCGCGTCCGGCGTCGCCTGGATGCCGAGTGACACCCCGACCGGTATGCGCGTGCTCGTGCCGCCCAGCAGCTGCGCGAGCGGAACCCTCTCCTGCTCCGCCAGCACACCCCACAGGCCCATCTCCAGCGCCGCCTTCGCCATGCGATGACCGCGCACGTCCGTCTCCATGCGCGCATGCGCATCCGCCGGGCTCTCCAGCGCTTCGCCCAGCAGCCGCGGCGCGAGCCACGAGCGCAGTGCCAGCCACGCCGTGTCGATCGTTTCCGGGCTGTAGTTCGGGTTCTCGCCCGCCACACACTCCGACCACGCGCGCACGCCCTCCGCGGTGTGCAGCTCGAGAAGCAGGATGCGGCGCTCCTTCACCTCGCCCGATGAAATGCGGAACGGCTCCTTCAGCGGAAGCCGGATCTCGCGCAGTACCACTTTCTCCAGCCGGATCACGCCTCGCCCTCCCCTTCCCGCCGTTCCAGGATGTACGCACACGACGCCGTGCCCGGCACGAACGCCGCCACACGATACCCGTCGCCCAGCGTCCGCGCGAATGCTTCCCGCGTGCGCGCCCGCCACGCACGCGCATCACTCACGTCCATGGATTCGACGTCGCGCGGAATCTCGATCCGAAGCACGCCGCTTCCCGCGAACGACGGATCTTCCGCCGACGGCGCAAGCCGCCACGTCTCCGGCAGCTGCGCCAGACCCCGCGGCCGGGCGCCGTCCGAGACTGGCCAGCTCACGATGAAGCGGTCAGTGCCGAACGCATGCAGCGCACTCCCCGTGTCGCCGTACATCTCGGGGACGTACGACTCCACCCGCGCACCCAGGCGGTTCAGGTTCAGGTGCGCGTTGCGCGCGACCAGCGGATCGAATGTCCACTCCATCCGCTCCACACCCAGGTCCTGCAACAGCGCGCGCTGGTACTCCTTGAGCCGTCGACCCACCCCGTGATTGCGGTACTCCGGCAGAACCGCCAGCATGTGCGACCAGTGTACGAGCCGCCCCTCACGCACGCCCGTCAGACCGTACACGAAGCCGACCAGGCGTTCACCCACGAACGCGCCGGCGCTCACGCCGCCCACGATCTGACTCACCTTCAGGATCGACGCCGGCACGCAGTCGTCGTACGTCGCACCCCAGGTGGCACGCTGCAGCGCCACGCACGCCTCCAGCTCGGCGCGTTTCGCCAGGGCACGCAGCTCGATTTCTTCGGACCCGGCCGGCGCGGCGCCGATCAGGGATGCCTGCGCTGCGGCGGTGCCGGAGGCAGTGTTCGCGATGCTCGACGCTGCGTTCGCCGGCGTGCCCGGCGGTGCGCTGGCGACGGTGCCCGGCGAAGCGTTCGTGGCGGTGCCCGGCGTTGCGTTCGTGGCACTTTTCGGCGTGGCCGTTCCATCTGTCGCCTGGTTCGATCGCATGGCCCCTCGTGGTTCCGCGCACCTCATCCAAAGTGCGATACAATAAGGTATACAATGCGGGGCGGATGCGCCATGCCGTTGCGTCAGGACGACGTTGCGATTGGGTCAGCAGAAGCGCATTTTCGTTGCCACAACCGCGCAGTTGGGCGTAGCCGCATCGGCGCGGGACACGTTCGGGCATCCCCCGCCCGGGCTTCCATGGAGGCACGCGTCCGCGCAAGCGCGTGCCAAAGACCCTACCAGATTGGCTCCGAGGAGGAGACCCAATGAGCAGACTCCGTAAACTTGCGGGCTTTGCGCTCGCAATCGCGGCGACGATCGGCCTGCAGGTCGATTTTGCCGCGGCCCAGGACACCGGCACGATCCGCGGTCGCGTCCAGGAAGCGGCGACGGCGCGACCGCTGAGCGGGGCGCAGGTCTACATCCCGGAGCTGGACCGTGGCGGGCTGGCGAATGCGTCGGGCGAGTTCCTGCTGCCGAACATTCCGGCGGGCACGTACACGGTCACCGCGGAGATGATCGGGTACAGCCGGGGCGAAGCCCAGGTTACGGTCACGGCGGGCGAGGTCGCAATCACGAGCATCCAGCTGTCGCAGCAGGCGATTTCGATCGACGAGATCGTGGTGACGGGGACGGCGGGAGCGGTGTCGAAGCGGACGATCGGCAACTCGATCGCGACCGTGGACGCCGCGGCGATGACGGAGCGGACGGCGATCAGCACGCTGACGGAGCTGCTGCAGGCGAAGACGCCGGGTCTCACACTGCTGCCGAACTCGGGCACGATGGGCACCGCGGCCGACATGCGGATCCGCGGCGCCGGCTCGCTGATCAACAACTCGCCGGTGATCTACGTCGACGGTGTACGGTTCAATGACGGCGGCATCGGTACGTTCACGCCGTCGGGCGCCGGCGCGACGGCGTTCAGTGGTCAGACGACGTCGGCGCTGGCGAACCTGAACCCGAACGACATCGAGTCGATCGAGGTGATCAAGGGGCCTGCCGCGGCGACGCTGTACGGCGCCGAGGCGGCGAACGGCGTGATCCAGATCATCACGAAGAAGGGCAGCGTCGGCCAGCAGTCGCTGCAGTGGAACGCGCGCTTCGAGTATGGCGCCAACGACTGGGACCTCGAGATCCCCGACAACTACACGGTATGCAACGAGGCGAAGATCGCAGCTCCGGGCACGTGGCCGGGCTGTCAGGGCGTGACGCCCGGTACGATTCTGCGCGGCAACCCGCTGCGGGATGATCCTGCCGCTCTGCGCTCCGGCATGGTGCGCAAGCAGGCGCTGTCGCTGCGCGGCGGCGGCGAGGCGTACTCGTTCTACATCGCGGGCGAGAACGTGGACGAGGAGGGCGTCTTCTTCAACAACTCCGACGAGCGTCGCTCGATCCGCGCGAATTTCTCGCTGCAGCCGTCGGACGTTCTCGACTTTACGGTGACCAGCAGCTACAACCGCGGCATGCTGCGCCTGCCGGTCGGCGACGAGGCGGCGCAGGGCATGCTGCTGAGCGCGTTCCGCGGCCGTCCCGGCCGCATCACGGGCGACTCGCTGAATGCGGGCTGGGCAACCACGCGCGCCGAGCAGGCGAACAGCTACGACAACAGCACGAAGTCGGACCACCTGACGCTCGGCGCGACGGCGAATTACCGACCGTTCGGCTGGCTGACCAACCGGGTGACGGTCGGTCTCGACTACACGTCGAGCCTCGCGCAGATCCTGTCGCTGCCGGGCTCGACGGACGCGGATTACGCCGGTACCCCCGATGGGTTCGTGGCTCAGCGCGTTCCCCGTACGTACATCTACACGGTCGACTACGTCGGCAACGCGAACTTCGATCTGAACGAGGACGTGTCGTCGACGACGTCGGTCGGGTTCCAGTACAACTACCGTCACTTCGAGTCGATCTACGCCTCCGGCACCGGCCTCGCCGCGGAGCCGCTCACGCAAATCGATCTCGCACAGCTCACGCGCGGCTCGAACTCGTACAGCGACGCCAAGTCGCTCGGCCTCTTCCTCCAGGAGCAGATCGGCTGGAAGAATCGCCTGTTCGTGACCGGCGCGGTCCGCATGGACAACAGCTCGGTGTTCGGTGACGACATCGAGCAGATTTTCTACCCGAAGGCGCAGGTCTCCTACGTGATGTCGGAGGAGCCGACGTTCTCGAACTTCTTCGATCGCATCCGGGTGAACGAGTTCCGCCTGCGCGGCGCATGGGGCCAGGCCGGTCAGGCGCCGCCGCCGTACGTCGCGACGCAGACCTACACCGCGGGTCGTGTGGTGCTCGGGGAGAGCGTCGGCTCGTTCCTGCGCACGCTCGCCTACGGTAACCCGGACCTCGAGCCGGAGCGCGGCAGCGAGCTCGAGCTCGGTTTCGACCTCAGCGCGTTCGACAACCGGCTCGGCCTCGAGCTGACGTACTACAACAAGACGATGGACGACGTCCTGATCACGCGTCCGATCCCCGCCTCCACGGGCTGGGTCTCGTCGCGCTACGTCAACCTCGGCAAGACGAAGAACACGGGCTTCGAGGTGCTGCTGAGCGGGTCGATCCTCGAGACACCGCGCTTCGCCTGGACGTCGGACCTGAGCATCGCCACGAACTCGAACGAGCTGGTCAGCTTCGGCGACCCGTCGCTCGAGGTTCTCAGCGTGAGCGGCGCCTCCTACTCGCCTGGCTACCAGCAGCATCGCCCGGGCTATCCGCTGGCCGGCTTCTGGGTGCCCAGCGTGCAGCGCAACGCCGACGGCACGCCGGTGATGAACGGTGCGGCTGTCGCACTGACGGAAGCACGGTTCCAGGGCCCTGCAGTGCCGACCAAGGAGATCAGCTTCTCGAACACCTTCACGCTCTTCCGCGATTTCCAGGTGTTCGCGCTCTTCGACTACAAGGGCGGCCACAAGGTGTTCAACTACAAGGAGTACAACCGCTGCCGCTTCCAGGATAACTGCGCGCGGATGGCGGATCCGTCCAACGTCGATCCCGTCACGGGCGAAGTGCTGAACCCGGAGGTTTACGTGTGGAGGCAGGTGCCCTACGCGTACCTCGAGGACGGCGACTTCATCAAGCTGCGCGACCTGTCGCTCACGTACTCGCTGCCGCAGAACCTGGTGCAGCGCGTCGGCGCGAATGCCGCGAGCATCACGCTCGCCGGGCATAACCTGGCGCTCTGGAGCGACTACTCCGGACTCGACCCCGAGGTCAACGGCTACGGCAACCGCTCCTTCGTCCGCGCGGACGTGTACGCGGTGCCGATGATCCGTCGCATGACCATGTCGGTCAACCTCAGCTTCTGACAGGGACAACTGTGATGCGACTCAACAATAGAATCCGTGGCCGCCTCGGGGTGCTGGCCATCGCGGCTGTGGCGCTGGCCGGCTGCGACGACCTGCTCTCGGTCGAGAATCCCGGGGCCATCGAGCCCGAAGAGCTGACCAATCCGCAGTACACGCAGCTCATGGTGAACGGCGTGATCGGGGAGTTCCAGAACTTCTTCGCGTACACGTCGATGTACAGCTCGGCGTTCACCGATGAGTTCCGGAATCACCACGTCTACTTCGAGAACCGTGACATCGACATGCGCGACGTGGGCACGTCGAACGGCACGTACGTGATCTATGTCTGGAACACGATGCACCGCTCGCGCTTCATGTCGGACTCGATCGCGAGCCGCCTGACGACGCTGCTCGCCGATTCGGCCAGCTCCGACCTGCGCCTGGCGCGCGTGTACGCATACGGCGGCCTCACGTACACCTTCATGGGTGAGAACCTGTGCGAGGTGCCGATCAACATGGGGCCCGGCAACTCGCCCCAGCAGGTGTTCGACATGGCGCTACCGCGGTTCGAAAACGCACTTGCGATCGCCACGGCCGGCCGACAGGTCGGCGTGCAGCGTGCCAATGAGGGAATGATTGCATCGGCAGACTCGCTGATCGCCCTGGCTCATGTCGGCGCCGCACGGGCCGCACTGAACAACGGCGATTTCGCCACTGCCATCGCGCACGCAGAGGCGGTGAGCCCCGCGTACGTGAGCCCGGAGGACGAGGGCTTCACGTTCTGGGCATCATTCGAGGAGAACGTGTTCAACCTCCCGATGTGGCAGGCCATCGCGACCGAGGCAGGCGGTGGCAACCGCTGGCTGTCCGTGCTCTACACGCCGTTCGACAGCCTGCAGGATCCGCGCATCCCGCTCGTCCAGAAGACGATCATGAACGCGGAGCTGACCCAGGAGGGCGGACCGCTCGTCCCGAACGCACCGTCGTCGTACAGCACGCATGACGGCACCGTTGAGGGGGCCGACGTCACCCGCTCCACCGACGTTCGTATCGCCTCCGCACTCGAGGCGCGCTACATCATCGCCGAGGCCGAGGGCCTGAACGCCGAGAACCTCGCGTTCCTGAACGAGCGCCGCGCAATCGGCAACAAAGACCCGCTCGTTGCACCTTCGGCGGACGAGTACATGGCTGCACTCCGCACGGAGCGCTCGATCGAGTTCTTCGCCGATGGCCACCGCCTCGGCGACCTCCGTCGCTACGACAGCCTGTATCCCAACCGGACCGACAACACCTGGCAGACCGGCCCCTACCCGGGCAGCACCACGGGCGAGGTGTACGGTACCCAGACGTGCTGGCCGGTCCCGCTCAGTGAGCTGGAGGGCAACCCGAACTACTGAGTCGGGCAGGGCGCGGCAGCCCACATCATCGCTGACCGTCTCCCTGGGAGCGCAGACCGGGCCGGCCCGAAAGGGCCGGCCCGGTTCGTTTTTCACAGCGACGCATGTCGCTGCGTTGCCGGGTCCGGTTGGGCATGATGTATCCGCTTCAGCGCGCTATGGCTGACTCGGACTCGTCGTTGTTTCCGCGGCCGACGTGATCGGTTTCGAGCCTTCAAGGACTGCGGGCCGGGCGTTGGCCACTACGGCCGGTCTCACCATTTCCCCGCCCTGCTGCTTCTGAAACCTTGGCGGCGCGGATATCACTCGACCTCATCATCTTGATGCCGATCTCAACGGGAAGCGCCTCTCCACCCGGCCCGGACGATATCATCACATCCTGCGCAGCCACACAGCACGGCGCCGTCGCCCGTGCCCAGCTGCTGCAGGCAGGGCTGGCCGCGTCCCTCATCGAGCATCGTGTCAGATCCAGGCGCCTGAAGTCCGTGTTTCGCGGTGTGTACCAGGTTGGTCCGGTCGTCGCTCCCCTGATGCGCCCGATGGCCGCATCCCTGGCATGTGGTACGGGAGCGCTCGTGAGCTACTGTGCCGCTGCCTGCATCTGGCGCATGAGAACAATGCCAGACTGTTTCGACGTCGTGGACATCACCGTGGCTGGCAGACGCATCCGAACCCAGCCGGGCATCCGCATCCACTGGGTGGCGTCCGTGTCCGAAGACGACCACACCGTGCGCGAAGGCATTCCCGTTACGACACCGGCGCGCACACTCTGCGACATCGCATCGATCCTCAACGACCGTGCACTCGAGCGCGCCGTGGCGGAAGCATTTGCCTTGCGGCTCGTCGACCGCGTGGCCGTGCTGCGCGCGGCGGAGGGGCGAGCCGGACGGGCCCGCCCATCGAGACTGCTTCGGCTGCTGGAGTTGCCCCAGGATCCGGCGCGCACCAGGTCGCAAGCGGAGGAGCAGCTCCTGGCGCTGATCCGGAAGGCGGGCCTCGAGCCTCCCCTGGTCAACGGGAGAGTCGCTGGTTACGAGGTAGACTTCTGCTGGCAGCGCCACGGCCTGGTCGTGGAAGTCGATGGACACGCGTTCCACTCCGCACGCCACAAGTTCGAGGCGGATCGGCGGCGCGATGCGGTCCTGACTGCCGGCGGCTACCGCGTCCTGCGCACCACGTGGCGGCAGATCACACAGGAGCCGGAGGCGCTGCTGATCGGTATCGCCCGCGCGCTGGACGGAAGGTAGCCAGATAGCTCGGGGCCTGGGGGGACCGCGCGGAACGACGAGGTTGGGGAAGGAACGTCACGCGGATCATACCGCGGCGGCGAGCCCGTGAGTCATGTGATCGTACGATCACGCCAGGTGGGCGATCACGCGTGTCAACGCGATCGTACGATCACGCCAGGTGGGCGATCACGTGTGTCAACGCGATCGTACGATCACGCCAGGTGGGCGATCATGTGTGTCAACGCAATCGTACGATCACGCCAGGTGAGCGAACGCGCGTCAACGCGATCGTACGATCACGCCAGGTGCAGCCCCTGGTGCCGGCGAACTCACGACCGATCACAATAGGCACGCCTGCCGCGCACCTCACGCCGAAAACGTAACAATTGGCGCTCACTCGAGGGGCACCTGTCACCTTTCCGGCATATACCGCCGGTTACGTTACAATACCGGTCGGTCACGACTCGGTTCTGTGACGTTTCCGGCCTCCAGCGCCGGAAACGTGACATGACACCCGTCGCGTGCGCTCAATTGTGACGTTTCCGGCGGACGTGAGGTGAGTCGGGCCTCAGGAGAGTGGATCAGGTCTCGGCCGCCGCCTGGTCCCGCTCGGCGCGCCCTGCCAACGGCCAGATCACGGCTCCTGTCAGGTCGTCGAGAAGCACGCGCGCGACCGGCAGAGCCATGCGATCGCGGACGTGCGGCCCGGTGGAGAGTGGATCAGCCGCCTCGCCACCGACCGCGGTCACGGCTGCGGTTCCCTACCCCTCCACGTCCTGCCGCAGCACCGCGTCGATATACCACGCAACTGCATCGATCTCCCGCATGGCCAGCCCTGCGATTCCCCAGATCGGCATTCCCGCCGGATGTCCGGTGAAGATCCGACGACGAATCGCGTCGACATCCCCGGTGTACGACCAGTCGGGTGCGACCAGCGACGGCACGTCCACCGTGTCGCCGCGCACTTCCACCGGTCCGCCCTGGCCGAGATAGCCGTGGCAGCGGCGGCAGCGCGCGGCAAAGATGTCATTGCCGACCGCGAGGCGCAGGCTGTCGCTTTCCCACGCGATCGTGTCGAAGAGTGCGGGCGAGTAGATGGAGTCCGCCTGTGCGACCTGCGCCTCGCGCGAGGGCGGCTCGAACTCGTGCTTCTCGCAGGCGGCTGCGGTCATCAGCAGGGCGATGGCGCCGGCGACTCTGGCGCGGCGGATCCGCCCCGTCGGCACGGACGATTGGTCCGCACGGGCGGCCCGCGCCTCCTGCATCGCTGCACGCTCCGCCCGACGAACCCGCGTCGCTGCCTGCTCACATGAACCGGACAGCGTCGCCTCCCTCACGGATGCCCTGCCGGCAAGCTGTCCGCCGACAACGTATCCGGGTGCACCAGCGACGCCCCCGGCGCCAGGGACTGCACGCGCTGCATCGCCTGCTCGGCCGCTTCGACGTTGCCGAGCTCGCGCTCCGCCATGGAAAGGCCGAACCACGCCGCCGACTGATCGGGTCCGAGCTGCGTCGCGTGCAGGTAATGCTCGCGCGCGGCGGCGAAGTCGTCGCGGCGGAAGGCGGCGTTGCCGCTGTCGAGTGCAGCCTGCACGTCGGCGGGCAGGCTGCGCGCGCGCTCCCAGGCCGCCGAATCGACACTGCCGGTCGCCTGGTCGTCGGGGACACCGTTGCCGTCGCATGCGGCGACGAGTCCGCTCAGCATGACCACAGCCACTATGCGCTTCATGGTGTTCCCCCGTTCAATGGATCGGTGACGTGACAGACCAGGCAGATCGCGGCGTTGCGCTGCTGCGCGCGGCGCGGATCGAAGTCGGGCCCGTGCGGGCTGACCTTGAATGCGCCCAGCGTGGAGTGACACTGCATGCACTGGCTCTGCGTGTGGCAGCTCGTGCAGCTTTCCAGCGACTGGCGTGCGGCCTGGCCGTGCCGGAGCAGCCAGAGCGGTTCGGCGTCGTGGAAGCCCGGACCGAGCCGGCCGGTCGTGCGCCGCGGGCTCATGCCTGCCGACTCGTGGCAGTCCGCGCAGAACGCGCGGTTGTCGTGACAGTTGAAGCACTCGAGCCTGCGGCCGTACGCCTCCGCGGAGTGACGGGCCATGTAGTTCGGCGGATGGAACCCGCCGTCGCGGGCGGTGCGCATGGTATCGCTTGCCAGGCCGGTGGCGACGAGTGCCGGTGCACCGGCCGCTGCTGCGTCGTGGCAATCCACGCACATCGTGCGACGGTGACAGGTCGCGCACGACGCGCCCGCCGCCGAGGCGACGTTGCCGTGCTCGCGCTCGAAGAAGGGCGTCGCGTGCGACGGCGGCTCGCGCCGCGCCACCTGCACGCCGGGCGCGCGCACGTCGCGGCGCGCGGGCATCTCCGCAACCGCATCCGGCTGTGGCGGCACGTGGCAGCTGACGCAGTCGTCGCGCGTGTGGCACGTCGCGCATTGCAGGCGTGAAGCCTCGTCCCCGTGCTCGAACAGGAAGTCCGGCTCGGTGTGCGACGGCGGCACCGGGTAGTGCGCGGCAAACGACGGCAGGGACCGCGCAACGACGCCCTGCGCCGCCGGCATCCGGCCGATCACCGCGACCGCCGGCGCATCGACGTGGCAGCTCTCGCAGCGCTCGCGCGTGTGACACGTCGCGCAGCGCGCGAGGTTCGCCTCGGCCAGCTCGCCGTGCAGATCGCGGATGAAGTCGCCGCTCTCATGGTCCGCCGGCATCCGGATCGAGAGGATCTGCGCCTCGTCGAACGGCGCCTCTGCGAGCGGCACGTGGCAGGTCTCGCACTCCGCGTCGATCTTGTGCTGCTCGGCGCGATGCTCGTGACAGTCGAGGCAGCGGCGGACGACCGGGTGCTCGGCAACCGCCATGCGCGGCTCGCCCGCACGCGTGTGGCAGCCGACGCAGCCGATCTCGCTGCCCTCCTCCACGTCCGGATGCTCGGGATGCGTGAACTTCAGGTTGTCCGGCTCGTCGGCCGGTGGCGACCAGTCGACGCGCGCGAGCTCGGTGCCGTCATGACATCCCGCACACTGCGACGGCGGCGGATAGAAGCTCGCGCGGTCACCGCTCGGCACACCGGCATGACACCCTTCGCAGAGCGGGAACAGTCCCGCGTGCTCCTCGTGCGGGAAGTCCTGCTGCCGCTGCGCGACGACGCCGATGCCGACCGCGACCGCGCCGAGCGCAATCAGCCCGGCCAGGATCCCGCCCCTGTGCATGCTCCTCACCGCGTCCCCTCCCGCAGCCCCGGGTCACGCCCGAATCCGAGTCGCAGCGCCGCCCAGGCACGCACCTGGTTCCAGTCCGGGTCGCCCGGTCGGTTGTCCCAGGTCTGGCGGTACACGTGCGCGCCGCCGCTCAAATTCGCGAACGGCGTGACCTGCACGTCCAGCGAGCCACCCCCTCCGAGCACGACGCCGTCACCCAGGCGGAACTGCTCGATCTGCTGGAACGCGCTGCCGTCCACGGTGAAGTTGACGCGCTCGTTCAGCCGGTAGCGCGCGACCAGGTCGGCCGAGCCGAGGTAGGCGCCGAAGCCGCGCTCGAGGCGGTAGCGTGCGTCGAGCACGACGCTGGGCGTCGCAGTCCACACCGCATCCAGCTCGACGCTGACCGCATCCTGCGGCAGCTTCTCGAAGATGACCGGCGCATGGGCATCCTCATAGCGTCGATACCCGACCGAGCCGCGCAGCTGCAGCACATCCAGCGCGCGCCACGCGGCACGGCCCTCGACCTGGTTGTAACCGACCGGGCTGAAGTAGCCCCAGATCGTCCAGAGCTCGAAGTACGGCATGTAGCGCGACGCACGCGCCTCCAGCATCACGCGCCCGTTGCTGACGGGGGCACTCACGTTCAGGTTCGCCTTGCCGATGTGACCGAACGCGAAGTCGTAGTCCATGCCTGCACGGAGCTGCACGGGCGCCAGCGCACTGGACGTGATGTCGAGCGACGCGCGCTCCGACACGAGCGCGGAACGGTTCCACCAGATCTCGCGCTGGTAACGCGCGGCGATGCTCGTGTGCGACCACGGCCGCCCTTCGACCTCACCACCGACGATCGCGGCATTGCGGTCCGGGAAGAACTCCTCGATCCCTTCCAGTGCTTCGTGGCGCGGCTCGTACAGCCCGCGCGCCAGGCTGCGCCCGCCGAACGCCTGCACACTCAGCCCGGGGATCGGCGTGTACAGCACGTGCGCACCGTCGTAGCTGCTGAATCCGAGCCCCGACGCGTTCTGGAGCCGGCCGGCGCGCACGCGGAAGTCGCCTCGCAGCAGCTCAGCGTAGGCGAGCATCGCGTCGAAATGGTCATCCGCCCGCGGCCAGGAGAGCTCGTCACCGCCGAGGTCGGCGCGCGCGCGGAGCTGCACCGTTGCACTCAGCCCCTCCACGCCGAGCCCCCACGCGGTCATGGCGACGTCCTGCGTCAGCATCGCGGCGCCCTGTTTCTCGCCGGAAAGGAAACGCATGCAGAAGGCAGTCGTGTTGCACACGACCTGGCGCCCTTCGTAGAAGAACGTCCCGTCGCCGCGCTGCTCCACGTCCGCGAACGGGATCGTGTCGTCGACCAGCGGACGGATCTCGTAGTACCGCACCATGGTCTGAGCGCTGCCGCGAACGCCCTGGGCCTCGAGCGGGGCCGCGGAGGCAACGAGCGACGCGAACAGGCTGGCGGCGAAAAGTGCAGCGGATGCAACGGGCGACACGAACCAGGTCGATGCACCAGTGCGGAACGTATCAGGGCCGGCCGGCTTTCGTACACGCCCAGGCCCGCCGGAACGCAATCGCCGCCGCTTCATCCGCCACCTCCCGCGGCCGATGCCCGTGCTGCTGGCAGCGCATGGCAGTCGACGCACACACGTCCGGGCTGGTGATCGACCATGTCCTGGTGACACGAGAGACACAGCTGTCTCGTGCGCTCGGATGCCTGTACGGGCGCCGGCGAATGGCAGCCCGAGCCCGCGCACGTCAGGTGCGCGGTTCGCGTGTGTGCGCCTGCAGCCGGTGTCTCGTGACACGCGCGGCAGTTGTTCGACGCTTCGTGGTGCTCCTCGTGACACGCACTGCAGTTCACGCGCGCGGCACTCAGCTCGAGGCCCTCTCGATGACAGGTTGCGCAGGCGACGTCCGCGTGCTGCGCATGATCGAAGCGAAACGTCCGGTTCTCCGCGCGGCCGACGCTCGGCCGGAACGGACGTCGCAGATCGAATGCGCCGCCCGGCATGTCCGTGCTGGTGTGACAGCGCGTGCACGGCTGCACGACACTGCCGGTGTGATGGCACGAGCGGCAGTCATTGAAGCTCGTCACCGTAATCTGCCCGTGCGTGTTCTCCGCGCTGTGGCAGGCGAGGCAGTCGACCTGCGTGTGCCGTGCGTGATCGAAGTCCAGCGTCGCATCCCGCCCGTTCTGCGGCGTCTGCGCCGCCGCACGCTGCGGCAGCACGAGCGCCGCCAGCATGCGCAGGACACGACGCGCGGACGTCGCATGCTCCTCTTCCGAGACGCTGACCGGGCCGACACTTCCTCCTGTAAGCCCGAACGGCCGGTGCGCGGACGGCATTCCCCCGGTCACCCGCGACGGCTCGGCCACGTCGGTGTGACACGAGCGACAGTCCTGTCCCTCAGCGTGGAACACGTGCGCGTCATGGCACTGCGCGCAGTTCTGCAGCACGCCAGGGTCGAGCCCGCGGTGGAACGGCGTCAGCGTGTCGGCGCGCGCGTGGCAGCCGGCACTCGCACACGACTCGAAGGCTGCGCGCGGTGTCTCCTGTTCGTGCGGGTTGTGGCACGCGCCGCACACCCCGTTGTGCGGATCGTTTTCCGCGAGCGGAAAATCAGCGAGCCGCTCACGCATCGCATGGCAGCTCAGGCACTCCTCGCGCTGCGGCTGCAACGCGAGCTGCACGGAATCGGCATCCTCGCTTACCACCGGCGCACTGAACGAGTGACACGTCGCGCAGTGAATGGTCAGGTTGCCCATCTCGCCCAGCACGATGCGCTGGTCCTCGTGGCAGCCCGCCTGGCCGCAGGTCTGGTCCGTGGCCGTGAACTCGTGCACCGACGACGAGTGGCACTGCACACACTCCAGCTCGCTCAGCGATGCATCATCCGACTCGAGGTGGACACGGTGGCCTGCCGACGCCGCGACGTTGCGCCAGTCCTCCGGATCGCCCTCGACGTGGCACTCGATGCACACGGCGTTGGGCACGTACGCGTGCGCTTCCAGGCTGTCCGGATTCTCGAGGATCTGGGTGAGCGCCATCGTGCTGCGCGTCACGATCGTGGGGCGGTGGCACGCCTTGCAGCCGAGATCGCGGTGCGCACTGCGCGAGAACCTCTCAAACGGGTCCACCATGAGGTGGCACGAGAGGCAGAAGTCGTTGTCGTGCTGGATGTAGTCGTAGGTGCGGTACAGCTCCACACCACCCCACACGAGACCGGCGGCGAGGCCGGCGCCGAGCGCCACGAGCAGCACCGGGGGAGTGCGTCGGATGCGTCCCCACAGGCGCTGCAGTACTCCGGGTTGCGTATCGTTCAAGGCGAGCCCGCTTCCCTGAAGCCACTGGTTGGCGGGAGCGCTGCACCGCGCCCCCGCCTCTGGTCAATGCCTAGTGTACGCCCAGTTGGCGTTCCAGGGAAAGCGCCGCCGATGCCGCGAGGCCGTAGTCCGTCCGCACCTGCCGGATGCTCGCGATCAGCAGAGCTTCCATCAGGAACGGGTTGTGTACGGCGTTGCCGCCGAAATCGGTGTGCAGCTGATAGTTGAACCGCGCACCCTCGGCTGTGCTGTAGCGGCCGTCGTTCGCGTTGAACTCCGTCGCCGGGATCTGCGCGATCAGTGCGTCCAGCTGCTCCGCCAGCAGGTCGAGCCGGTCCTTCGCAACACCTTGAAGGGTGCGTGCAATCGCCGCCGACCCGTGGCAGCCCGCGCCCGTGCACGTTTCGTATGTGCGCTCCGTGCTGGCACAGTCACCAGTGTGCGGCACGCCGTTCTCGTCGAGGCAGGGGGTCGCCTCGAACAGGTGACCGACCGACTGGAAGACGAAGTCACCCGTGATCTGGTCTGTCACCTCGAAACGGTTCACGTGGCAGCCCGCGCACAGCTGCGGGTTCGTGGCCGAGCCGTGTGTGGCCGCGATGCGTGCCGTGTCTCCCTCCGCCCCCTTGAACTGCATGTTCGGAGGCCACCAGCCGCCGTAGCCCAGCAGTACCGGACCTTCCGGCGAATGCGGGCCGCGAGACTGAGATGCCAGGTCCGGCGTGCCACGCTTGTGGTGGCACTTCATGCACAGGTTCTCCTCCTCGTTGTCTACACTGACCGAGTAGCGGAGCTGGCCCTCGTTGGATGCATCGTGCGGGTCGTGACACACGCCGCACGTGATGGCCAGGTGATCACCCGCTTCCGCATCCTCCTTTTCGAGGAAGTCCGTCCGGATACCCCACGCCTTGAGCGCGCCCTGGCCCGTATGACAGCTCTGGCATTCCACCCTGTCGACTGCGTGATCTGTCAGACGCGCATGACCCGACTGCTCCCACTCCTCCACGAACGGATGGTGCGAGCCCTGGTGGCACTCGCCGCAGCCGATCGTCATGTCCAGCCCGACCGCAAGCGGTGCCAGCGGGATGTTCGTATCACCCGGGTTCTGGATGTGCGCGAGCCCCGGTCCGTGGCAGCTCTCGCACTGCACATTGTGGTAGCGTGTGTCGTCCGTGGTGCTCCAGCCGCCTGCTTCAACAGCAACGTTGCCCAGCTCGTTGACCGTATGGCAGCCCTCGCACATCGCCTGCGCATGACCACTCGCCTGCAGCGTCGCCCACGCATCCGCGTGCGCCGTCTGCTCCCACTCGCCCTGGAAGCCTACGTGGCAGTTTCCGCAGACCGTGAGATTCGCTTCCTCGTCGCTCAGCCCGACGAAGTTTCCGTGGCTCGCCGGCAACTCACCGACGACGTCGCGATCCCGATACACGATCCGCTCGTCCACACACCCCGCCGCAGAGAGCGCGACAATCCCCAGGATCGCCGCAGCCAGCCCTCTCCGTCCGTGTCGTTTCATGGTTCCCCCTGTTGCCCGGCGCACCGATCTCCAACAACCCACCTTCGAACGACCCGCGATGGTTACTGCCCCGATTCTGCACTGCTGATTCTGAGCGCTGCACCCGCGAATTGCCAGTTCCTGATCGCACGGTCCGACATCAAGCTCAGTGCCAGCAGTTCGCTGTAAAATCCTTCGGGCCAGTTCGAATGGCGTCACAGCGTTTGCCCTGCGGATCCGCGGCGAGTGGGGGCTCGACGCATGCCTTGCGACCTGCGGTGCCAACGCGCGCACCGGGCGCTGAGATCCGAAAGCAGATTAGGCGTCGCGCGGGTGGGCGGGGGTAGGGAAAAACGGAACGGCAGGTCGGGTGGGGGCTGATTTTCGCGGGCGGCCTGGCACCGCGTTGCGAATCGTTCTCAACTGGGGAAACACTCGTCAATCGACGTAGTAGTCGATCGTCACCGACGTGACACGGCCGTCGCGCAGGTGGAACGTGACGGGCTGGTCCGCACCGAGGTTGCAGTCGTAAGTCATGCTGGCGGTGTCGCGTCCGGTCGGCTCCCCGAGCGAGGTCCGTACATTTTCCGCGAGCGCACCAGGCGCCAGCCACGAATAGCGGACGAAGCGGCCGTCGGTGATCTCGACGTGGTCCGCCATGTCATTGCCGCCGCCGGGCTTTCGCATGCTGACGAGCAGTCCGGGGTAGCGCACGACGAACAGGGAGTCCGTGACATTGTCGACGTGCCGGTTCGGCTCGGTCGTGACGGCGATGCTGTCGGGCTGGCCGAACGCCGCGCGCAGGCCTTCCCGTGTCGGAGGCGCGGCGAGCAGGGAAAGCTCCAGTCCCTCACATGCGACCGGTTCGACAACCGCATCGGCCTCGTGTGCGGGGGTGCCGGCGCCGGGCGCTGCTCCGCCCGGTGAGCATGCAGGAAACAGGAGCAGCACACACGGGGTCGCAAGGAAGAACGGCCTCCCCTTACGCACAGCCCTCCACCCATTCCACCTGCGGGTACACGCCCGCGCGGTACTGTGTCACCCGCTCGCCGTCCGTTTCGAAGACGTAGCGGTGGAGGGTGTCCGCGGCGCTGGGGATGACGACGAGGTAGTTGCCGTCCGTGTACTTGTGGGGCATCCGCCGAAGTCCGGGATACAGCTCTTCGATGCGGCGTTCCGGGTCGCCGATGCGCGCGCCTTCGCGGGTGGGCGTCGGTCCTCCCCGCACGTCGATCCGCGCGAGGCGTCCGCTCTCCACCATGAAGCCGATGCTGTCCGGTGCTTCGGCAACCGTGACGAACCTGCAGCCGCCGCCGATGCCCGTGGTGTCCGTGCCCTGCTCGAGGTGAGGCATGAGCTCGGGGAGCCGCATGCCGATCTGCAGCTCGCCGACTCCCGTTACGCCAACGGCCCACGGGTCCGCGGATACCTGTGCGGTGTCCGCCGGCGGCGCGGCCGCCGGTGCAACGGTGTCGACGGTGGTGTCGGCGAGCCCGGCCGGTGGGGCCGCGCCATCGGCGGAATCGGCGCCGTCGGCCGCACAGCCGGCCACCAGTGCCGACACCATGAGTAGCACGCTAGTACGTAGACCAGGCACACTGCCTCCGGTACAGTTCAGGAGCGACGCAAGCGCGGCCGGTCACGTCCGCCCGTTCCCGGCTGGCGCTCCGCATTACCGACCGGAGTCAGCAATAAACGCTCCTCGTGGATCATGCGGCCGGACTCGTCGTACACGCGCACGCTGACCACCCACCAGCCGAGCGGCAGCGCCCGCGCGCGAGACGTTCCAGACCGCCATACTACAACAGGCCCGCTACGCCTGTATCATCGCGCCGTGCTCCTGCAGCAGCTCCCGCAGGATCGAACGGTGGCAGTGGTCCTCGTCCTCGCAGTAACAGCCCACCGAAAAGTTGGTCTCGTGCGACATCGCCGCGAGCAGTGCGAG
>DASTYK010000173.1 GCA_035764935.1 Longimicrobiales bacterium
CGCGCGGTGGCCGGCGGCGCGCCAGGCAGCGAAGCGGGAGTCGAGCGTATCAGACGAAGTAGTCGGCAACCCGGATACCATACTTCTCGGGATCAGTCGTTTTGATGATCGTACGCACGGGCTCACCCGTCACCGCATGCACCTCGCTCAGGTCGGCGGTCACGGGCTCGGCGAGGCGCATGCCCCAGGCGTTCGTGATGATGCGCACGATCGGCTTGTGAACCTGATCGGGATCCGGGTTGCGCGCAACGACGACGGCCAGCTCGTTGGTGTCCAGGATGACGGCGGTGCCCGGCGGGAACACGCCGGTCACGTTGATGAGCGCCTTGACGAGCAGCGGATCGAAGCCGCGCTGCTTCGACTCGCGCATCTCGCGCAGCACCTCGTCGGGCGGCCAGGGCTGCGACTGGTAGCTGCGCTTGGACGTCGCGGCGTCGAAGCCGTCGGCCGTGGCCACGATTCGGCTGAAGAGCGTCGGCTCACGGGGTCGCCGGTTCCGCGGGTAGCCGGTCAGGTCGAGCTTCATGTGGTGCTCGTAGGCCTGCAGCATCGCGCGGTACGGCATCTCGGAGAGGCCGCGCATGGTGAACAGTGCGAGCAGCCCCTCGACGGGATGCCGCTGCATCTGGTTCCACTCCTCCTCGTTCAGCTTGGCCGGCTTGTTCACGATCTCCGGGTCGATGCGCATCTTGCCGATGTCGTGGAACAGCGCGCCCAGGCCGAGCTCGTAGAGCTGGACCTTGCTGAGGCCGAGCTTCTGCCCGATCACGACGCTGAAGATGCACACGTTCACGGAGTGCGTGAACGTGTACTGGTCGTAGTCGCGCAGGGTGGTCATGCCGATGATCGACGTCTCGTTGTTGAGCACCTGGTCGACGATCGACTGCACCGCGCGCTTTACCCTGCGGAGGTTGACCGCGCGCCCCATGCGCATGTCGGTGAGCACGTCCTTGGCGACCTGGACCGACTGGAAGTACGTCGCCTTGGCCGCCTGTTTTGCGTCCTCGTCGAGGATCTGCTCGTAGGCCCCGCGCGTGGGCTCGACCGCGATGTGCTGCGTGGGCGTCTGCCGGAAGCGGTCCTCGAACTGTGCGTACGCCTCCTCCGCCCTGGACGGCCCCTCCCGCAGCAGCAGCGAGAGAAAGAGCGCCAGGTCCCGGGGCGTGACCCCCTGCTGGATCTCGATCTGCCCGATACCGTGCCGGCGCAGCATGCCGGCGAACTGCGCGAAGGACGCGTAGTCCGAGAGGTCGAGACGAAGCCGTGCGTCGTTGAGGAACATGAAGTCGCCGACGAGTCGCAGCTCGACGACGCCCTCACGCTCCAGCACCCGGTCGACGATCTTCATGCCCTCGCCGACCGTGTTCTGCACGGTGGCATTCTCGAGCGGGTAGATGCGGAGCGCCTGTGTCGCCGCGTAGAGCGCAGTGACCAGTGCGCGGCCGAGCGGCTGGAGGACGGTCTCGCTCTGGACGAGCGGCTGCCCCGCGCTCACGATGCGCCTCCCTGCTCGCGCCGCAGCGCCTTCAGCACGGCGTTGCGGACGATCGGCTGCGGGTCGCTGGCCGCCTGCTCGAGTGCCGTGCGCGCAGCCGGTGCGTTGATCTTGCCGAGTGCGAGCGCGGCGCACGCACGCAGCTCCGGCGTCGTACGCGAGAACAGCTTCTTGCCGTTCAGCATGCGGTCGAGCATGTCGATGTTGTCGGCGGTCGCGACTGCACCGAATGCCTCGAAGAACGCCATCTTCTCCGTGAGATCCGCGTCGCGGACGAGCTTGCCGTCGAGCGCCTTTTCCAGGCGCTGCCGTGCGGGGGCATAACGGAGGCTGCCGAGGCCGCGCAGCGCCGCGAGGCGAACCTCGCGGTCCTCGTCGTCGATGGTGTTCTGCAAGGCGTCGAGCGCCGCTGCATTGCGGATGCGGATCAGCGCGTCCACGGCCGTCCGACGCGCGGGTGCGCTCCCGCGCTCGACCAGTGCGACGATGCCCGGTACGGCATCGCCGATGCCGATACGGCCCGCGAGACGCGCGGCGCCGGCGGCAACGGACTCCTCGGTGGCCGCCAGCAGCCGCACGACTTCCGGCTGGTGATCGCGCGCGAGCGTTTCGACAGCCGCCTGCAGCCGCGCCTGCAGTGCCGGCGTGGTTGTCGTCTCGACGGCGTGCAGCAGCAGTGGCAGCGCGCGGGGCCCGAGGTGGGCGAGGAAGGCGCCGAGCTCGCCGGGATCGGGCTGGATGGAGGCTTCCTCGATCGAGCGCAGCAGCTGGCCGACGACGGCCGGCTCGCTCACTTCGCCAAACAGGCGATCCGCCTCGCGCTGCACCGCCTCATTGAGCCCTCCGGCGGCTGTGACGGCCCGGAGCTCCGTGATGAGGTAGGTCGCCGAGCGAAGGTCGCCGCGGCTCAGGAACGCCGGCAGCATCTGGCGCAGGATGCGCAGGATCTCCTCCTGCCACTCGGGAACCTGGTCCTCGAGCCGGTCGAACAGCGCGTTCAGCACGTCCCGCTTGGTATCGCGCGTCCACTCGCGCTCCACTTCCCGCTGCAGGACCTGCATCTCGTCGGGCTCGAGGAAGTACAGCGTCTCCTGGAAATCCTCACGCGTGATCGATGATGCGACCGGCGGCATGCCCGCCTGCACCATCGGCGACTGCTCCTCCACCGGACCGCCCGTCGCGAGCTCCTGCTGGATGGTCGCCGGATCGATGCGAAGTGTCTCGTCGTCTGCAGCTACCACCGGGGGCGGCGCCTGCGGGACGTCGAGGCCCTCTGCAAGCGCATCCACGTAGCTGTACTGGAAGCAGGTGAACTCCTCCTCCCACAGCAGGGTGACCATGTCGTCATCGCCCTGCTGGTCGGCGGCCCGCGCGCGATGCACCACGGAAAGGAAGCGGTCCACCTCGTCCTGGAAGCCGTCGAGGAACGTGAGCTGGCGGACGCCGTCCTTGAAGAACAGGAAGGCCAGGTTGTCGCGGCCGCTGCCCGTCTCGATCAGGTGCCCGTACCAGCGCAGGCCGTTTTCTTCGACGTTGACCGTGACGCTGGCCCCGAGAGAGAAGACATGCGCCGCAATGTCGTGCAGCGTGCGCCGGAAGTTCTGGTAGACCGGGTTGTTGTCCTGGTACAGCCGCCGGGCCCGGACAGTCTTGTCGAGCGCGCCGAACAGCTCGATGACCTCGGCCTCGGGGATGGGCGAGATGCGCTTGGACTCGAGGTCCGACGGACCGTCGGATCCGGCAGCCTGCACGGAAGCGTCAGCAGCGCCGGTGGCAGGCGCGACCGCGGGGCTTTGCTGCGACGCACCGGGGGCAGCGTCGGGCGTCCCCTCGACGCTTGCGCCCGTCCTCAGCGGTCCGTCGGCAGCGCTTCCCATGCGTTCAGCGAGTTCAGTTGACTGGGTCGTCGTCGAATGCGGCGACCTGCTCCACGTCCTTGTCGCCACGGCCACTCAGGCAGATCACGGCCGGACCCGCCGCGCGCCACTGACGCGCCTCCCGCAGGTAGTACGCGACGGCATGCGCGCTCTCGAGCGCGGGGATGATGCCCTCCAGGCGTGCGAGCCGGTGGAACGCATCCAGTGCCTCCGCATCCGTCACGCTCACGTAGCGTGCGCGGCCGCTGTCCTTCAGCCAGGAATGCTCCGGTCCCACGCCGGGGTAGTCGAGGCCTGCGGAGATGGAGTGCGCCGGCGCGACCTGACCGCCTGCATCCTGCAGCAGGTAGCTGAGCGAGCCGTGCAGCACGCCGGGTGATCCGGCGGCCAGCGACGCGGAATGCCGACCGGTGTCGATGCCCGCACCGGCCGCTTCCACTCCGATGAGCTCGACGTCGCTGTCCGCCACGAACGAATGAAAGATGCCCATCGCATTCGATCCGCCACCGACGCAGGCGATCACGGCAGCGGGCAGGCAGCCTTCGCGTTCCTGCACCTGCTGCCGGGCCTCCCGGCCGATCACGGACTGCAGGTCGCGCACGAGACGAGGGTAGGGATCCGGGCCTACGACCGACCCGATAATGTAGTGCGTGCCCTCGACCGAGGCCACCCAGTCGCGCAGCGCCTCGTTGGTCGCATCCTTCAGGGTGCGCGTGCCGCTGTGCACCTCGCGCACTTCTGCGCCCAGCAGCTTCATGCGGAACACGTTCAGCGCCTGGCGCCGCGCGTCCTCCGCGCCCATGTAGACAACGCACTCCAGCCCGAAGAGCGCGCACACGGTCGCGGTCGCCACCCCATGCTGCCCCGCGCCGGTCTCCGCGATGATCCGGTGCTTGCCCATCCGGCGCGCGAGCAGGACCTGGCCCAGCGTGTTGTTGATCTTGTGCGCGCCGGTGTGGTTCAGGTCCTCTCGCTTGAGGTAGACGGTACCGCCCCCGGCGGCTTCCTCCAGGCGACGCGCACGATACAGCGGCGTCGGCCTGCCCACGTAATCCCGCAGCAGCTCGTCCAGCTCCGCCCAGAACGACGCATCCGCGCGGGCCTCGCTCCACGCGGTGTCGAGCTCGTCCAGCGCTGCCATCAGTGTCTCCGGCACATAACGGCCGCCGAACTGGCCGAAACGCCCGGGCCGCACCTTGATCGTGCTCATCAGGTCGCTGCTTCCTTCCGCTGCATGCGCGCCGCTGCCACGAACGCGCGAATCTTCTCCTCGGACTTCTCACCCGGTCCCGTCTCGACACCGCTGCTCACGTCGACCACGTCCGGTGCCAGCACTTCGATCGCGCGCGCGACGTTCTCGGCGCTCAGCCCGCCAGCGACGACCAGCGTGACGTGCTCCGGTACCAGCGCACGGACGTCGTGCAGTGCTTCCCATTCGAACGCAGTGCCGGTACCCCCCGCAGCGTGCGGCGACCATCCGTCCAGCAGGAGCCCGTCCACATGCGACGTCCACGCCGCGACCGCCTCGCGCGCTCCGCGTGCATCCCGCACGCGCACCGACTTCCAGATCGACGCATCCGTGCGTGAGCGCAACATGCCGACGTCCGCGATCGTTTCGCGGCCGTGCAGCTGGAGCGCCCCCAGGCGCAGCCGCTCTGCACATGCGACGATGCGGTCGAGGGGCTCGTCCACGAATACACCGACCGCGCGCGCAGCTCCGCGCTCCGCCAGCACGGCGCGCGCACGCGCCTCGTCCAGTGCGCGCGGCCCGTGCGCGCTCAGGATGACGCCGACGTACGACGCCCCCGCGGCAACAGCCGCTGCCGCATCTTCGGGCCGGCACAGGCCGCACACCTTCACACTGGTCATTGCCCCGGATACACTCCGTCAGAGCCCGTCGGCTTTCGCAACGGAATCACCGACGCGCTCCCCGGTCCCGCGGGCAGGCCGTGAATGCGCGCAGTGCGCCAGCGGGATCCGGCGCGCGCATCAGCGTTTCGCCCATCAGGACCGCGTCCACCCCCGCACGCCCGAGCCGCTCCACGTCCGCAGGACTGCCGATGCCGCTTTCGCCGACGAGCACGACGTCCGCGGGTACCCGTGCCGCCAGGCGCTCAGAAACCGCCAGGTCCGTGCGGAACACCGAAAGGTCGCGGTTGTTGACGCCCACGATGCGCGCGCCTGCGCCGAGTGCCCGCTCCAGCTCCGCCTCGTCGTGTACTTCGACGAGCGCCGCCACCCCCGCGTCACCTGCGGTGGCCAGGAGATCACCAAGCAGCGCGTCATCCAGGATGCGTACGATCAGCAGCACCGCGTCGGCACCTGCCGCGCGCGCTTCCCAGATCTGCGCCGCGGCAACCACGAAATCCTTGCGCAGCACCGGCACGTCGACCGCGGCCCGGATCGCGCCCAGGTCGTCCAGCGAGCCGCCGAACCACTCCCTGTCCGTCAGCACGCTGATCGCGGCGGCGCCGGACACGGCATAGCCGCGGCCTGTCAAGGCGGCGTCGGCGTCTTCGCGGATCCAGCCGGCCGAAGGGGAGCGCCGCTTGAACTCTGCGATCACGCGCACCACACCGGCGTCCCGCAGGGCGCCGCCGAAATCCCGCGCCGGCGGCGCATCTGCCGCTATGGCCTGCACTTCGGCGAGTCGCAGCCGCGCCGCGGCGCCACGCTTGGCCGCCACGATGTCATCGAGCACGGAGACGACTCTTGCGCTTCGGTTCACCTTCGGGTACCTTCCTTCGGTAGATGTTCGGCCCAACCGCACTGCCCAGAGGCTTGCCATGCCGCTGACGAAGCGCCAGAAGGAGATCCTGGATTTTCTCGAGGAGTTCCACGGCGAGAACGGCTACTCACCGAGCTTCGAGGAAATCGCGCAGCACTTCGGGTACACCTCGCTCGCGACGGTGCACGAGCACCTCGAGAATCTGCGCCAGAAGGGCTACATCCGGAAGTCCTACAACGCGAGCCGTTCGATCGAGCTGGTGCCCGCCACCGTTTCGGCGGCGGCGGTCGAGCTGCCCCTGTTCGGCAGCGTTGCGGCGGGTGAGCCGATCGAGGCGATCAACGACACCGAGACGATCGCGGTTCCGGAGGACATGCTGAGCCGGCGCGGCGAGCACTATGTGCTGCGCGTGCGCGGAGACTCGATGATCGAGGAGCAGATCCGCGACGGCGACTACGTCGTCGTCAATTCGCGCAACACCGCGGAGAATGGCGACATGGTCGTCGCGCTGGTCCAGGGCGAGGCGGCGACAGTGAAGCGGTTCTACCGGGAGCGCGACGGTCGCATCCGCCTGCAGCCGGCGAACGAGCGGATGAAGCCCATGTACTTCCCGTCGCACAGCGTGATGGTACAGGGAATCGTGGTCGGCGTGATCCGGCGCTACTGATGTCGCCGGAACGGAACGGTCGCTGGCCGGGACCCCGGGTCCCGGCCGACACAACGCGAGGAGCGAAGATGTCCCAGTCGAGGCGTGGATTCGTGGTAGGCCGCTGCAGCAGGAAGAACACGACGTACGTGGTGCTGACGCTTTCGGCGGGCCCGATCCTCGGCCCGTGGACGCTGAAGGCGGTGGTGTCGAGCAACTGAGATGGACGGAGGTGCCGCGGCATTTCCCCGATGCCCGGATGCTCCTCCTCACACCTCGTGCGTCGCCAGGCGCAAGCGCTCCAGCGTGGCGAACGCCGTACCCTCCTCGATTGCGGCAGCTGCTGTCGCGACGCCCTCCTCCAGGGTTGCCGCGCGGCCGGCGACGTAGATAGCGGCACCCGCGTTCAGCTCCACTGCCGCGCGGGCGGCGCCGCGGGTTCTCCCTGCGAAGATGTCGTGGATGATGCGCGCATTGTCGGCGGGGTCGCCGCCGGCGAGCTCGTCTGCCGTCAGCCCGCTCCAGCCGTACTCCGCGGGATCGATGCGAAGCGGGCGCAGCTCACCCCCTGCGACCTCCACGCCTGACGTGATGCCGAGCGGGCTGATCTCATCCAGCCCGGGCTCGCCGTGCACTACCAGCGCATGGTCGTGGCCCAGCTCGTTCAGTGCGCCCGCGATCAGCTCGATCAGGCGTGGATCCGCAACGCCGACGACCTGCCGGTGCGCGCCTGCCGGGTTCGCCAGCGGGCCGAGCACGTTCATGATGGTGGGCATTGCGAGCTCGCGGCGCACGGGTCCGACGTGTCGCATTGCGGGATGGAGCAGCGGCGCGAACATGAACACGATGCCGGTCGCGTCGAGCACCGCGCCCATCTGTTCCGGGGACAGCTCGATGCGGACACCGAGTGCCTCCAGCACGTCGGCGCTGCCGCAGCGGGAGCTGAACGAACGGTTGCCGTGCTTCGCGATGCGAACGCCGGCCGCGGCCGCGACGACCGCGGCGGCGGTCGAGATGTTGAAGGTGGTGACGGAGCCGCCACCCGTACCGCAGGTATCGACGACGTCGTCGCCGTCCGAGACCGGCACGGGTACCATCACGCGTCGCAGCGCGCGCACGCCCCCGGCGATTTCGGAGGACGACTCCCCGCGCACGCGCATCCCCATGAGCAGCGCACTGACCTGCACGGGCGACGCGCGCCCTTCCATGATCTCGGCAAAGGCGGCTTCGGCGTCGTCTGCCTGGAGACGCTCGCCGCGACCCACGCGCACGATCAGCTCACGCAGTGCGGGCCCCCCGGCGGCTTCATTCTCGCTCGTCATCGATTCTCCTGCAGGGCGCCGGACGTGAGCGGCGCCGCGTGTTTCCGGCGTAACGCGTACGCCCTGACCGCCTCGCTGGCAAGTGCGCGCACGTGCTTGCGCGTGCGCCGGGTGCGCTTATGCTACCCGCGGCCGCGCGCGAAGCAGCGGCATCCACACGGGCGGAACCGATGAAGAGGATCCTTGTTACAGGGGCGGCGGGCCAGGTCGGCACGGAGCTGGTCGCGGCACTGCGCGAACGCTTCGGCGCGGACGAGGTGCTGGCCACGGACATCCGCCAGCCTGCGACCGAAGGGAACGGCCCGTTCCGGACGCTGGACGCGATGGATGCCGCCGCACTGTCGGCCGCGATCGACGCGCACCGGGCGGACACGGTCTACCACCTCGCCGCGATCCTTTCGGCCAACGCCGAGCGCAACCCGCAGCTCGCGTGGGATGTCAACATGCAGACGCTGGTGCATGTTCTCGAGGCCGCGCGCGAGCGAGGGCTGGCGGTGTTCGTGCCGAGCTCCATCGCCGCGTTCGGCCCCGATACACCGGCCGACCCGACGCCACAGGACACGATCCAGCGACCGACATCGATGTACGGAGTGACCAAGGTCGCGGGAGAGCTGCTCTGCGACTATTACGCGCAGCGCTACGACATCGACGTGCGCGGCCTGCGCTACCCGGGGCTGATCTCCTACACCGCGCCACCCGGCGGCGGCACGACGGATTACGCCGTGGAGATCTTCCACCAGGCGCTGCTCCACGGCCGCTACACGTGTTTTCTCGGTCCGGACACGCAGCTCGACATGATGTACATGCCGGACGCTGTGCGGGCGTCGATCGACGTGATGCTCGCCGACCGCTCGTCGCTGCGACACCGCAATGCGTTCAATGTCTCGGCGATGCAGGTCACGCCGGCGGTACTCGCGGACGCGATACGCGAGCACATCCCGGGGTTCCAGGTCGATTACGACGTCGATCCGGTGCGCCAGGCGATCGCGGACTCCTGGCCGCGCCGACTCGATGATTCCGCCGCGCGCGAGGAGTGGGGCTGGCAGCACCAGTACGACCTGCCGCGCATGGTCACAGACATGATCACCCGGCTGCGCGAGCGACTCGGCTCCAGCGCAGCAGCGGGCTGAACGAATCGACGGTTGACCTTCACGGAGCACAGCATGCCTCTCGATCGCCTGGATGACGTACTCGCAGCACATGTCGCGAAGCTGGACGAGGCCGGCACCGCCAAGGGCGCCGAGACCGTGGTGGTCGAAGTGCTCCCATCATCCGGTGAGCGCGGACCGCGCTTCCGGCTCGAGGGAGAGGGCCAGCGCGAGTTCATCCGGATGAACTCCAACTCCTACCTCGGACTGTCGCTGGTCCCCGAGATCATGAGCGCCGAAGAGGAAGCAACCGCACGCTGGGGCGCGGGCCCGGGCGCGGTGCGCTTCATCAGCGGCACCTACGAGCCGCATGTCGCGCTCGAGCGGCGGCTCGCCGCGTTCCACGGCCGCGAGGCCGCGATGATCTTCAGCTCCGCCTACGCCACGGTGCTCAGCACGATCGTGCCGCTCACCACCGACCAGACGGTTCTCATCAGCGACGAGCTGAACCACAACTGCATCATCAACGCGATGCGCCTGGCCAGGCCGGCGGACAAGTTCGTGTACCGCCACAACGACGTGGCCGACCTGGAGCGCGCGCTCGAGGAGGCCAGCGGCAAGGGGCAGCGTGCGATCGTCGTCACGGACGGCATCTTCTCGATGCGCGGTGATCACGCGCCGCTCGCGGAAATCGCCGAACTGTGCAGCCGCTACGACGACCGCTTCGCGGAGAACGTCGTGCTGGTCGTCGACGACTCCCATGGCGTGGGCGCCTTTGGCCGCACCGGCCGCGGCACGGAGGAGTACACGGGCGCCCACTGTGACGTCCTGGTCGGCACACTCGGCAAGGCGTTCGGCGTGAACGGCGGCTACGTCACGGCCGACGCTGCGGTCATCCGTTTCCTGCGCGAGACCAGCCCCATGTACATCTATTCGAATCCGATCACCGTCGGCGAAGCCGCCGCCGCGCTGCGCGCCGTCGAGCTGCTCGACAGCGACGCCGGGCGCGCGCGACTGGATCGCCTCCGCTCGCTCACCCGCCGCTTCGAGCAGGGGCTCCTGGACGCCGGCTTCGAGACGATTCCGGGCGAGCACCCGGTCGTTCCCCTGATGGTCCGCGACACCGCGCGCACCCGCGCGCTCATCGCCCACCTCCGCGCCAACGGCGTCCTCGCCACGGGACTCGCCTACCCCGTCGTGCCGCGCGGCGACGAGGAGATCCGGTTCCAGGTGAACGCGGATCATACGGAAGGGGACATCGATGAGGTGCTGGCGGTTTTGCGGGCGTTTACGGCATGAACGGCGGGTTATGGGCGGTGGGGGTCGGGAGACGCGCTTCGCTGCGCTCGCGCTTGGGTGGTGGACACTTCGGGACGTCTTGACACCGGGCGCTCGGCGGTGGGTGCCGGGCGGCCCACCCAGGGTCCGCCGCCCGGTGTCGTGACGTCCCGAAGTGTCCACCACCCACGCCTGCCCCCGACGCCCATAACCCGAATTTCTTTACCACACCGAGTTGACAGCCCCTCGCGCGCGCGTAGAATTCCGCCGTGACTCCAACGACAGCGGAGCAGGACGACCGGCGGCGGGTGAAGCTGACGCTCCACTACGACGGGGCGGGCTTTTTCGGATGGCAGACGCAGCCGGACACGCGCACCGTGCAGGGAGAGCTGGAAGCGGCGCTGGAGCGGCTGACGCAGACGCGCGGCAGCGTGATCGCGGCGGGCCGGACGGACCGCGGGGTGCACGCGACCGGCCAGGTGGTCGGGGTGGCGGTGCCGCGGCGGTGGGAGCCGGCGGAGCTGCGGCGTGCGTTGAACGCGGTGCTGCCGCCGGACGTGTGGGTTGCCAGGGCGGAAGCGGTTCCGTGGAGCTTTCACGCGCGCTACGATGCGATCGGCCGCGCGTACGTGTACCGGGTCGGCGTGGACGGGGTGGCGCGCTCGCCCTTTCTCCGGCGCTGGTGCTGGCCGCTCGGCCGGGCACTGGCGCCGGCTGCATTGGAGGCGGCGGCGTCGCGCTTCCCTGGCGAGCACTCGTTCCGTGCCTTCGCAAAGTCGGGCCAGCCGGAACGTGGCGAGATGTGCACGGTACACCGTGCCGGGTGGCGGCCGTGGCGCTCGCTCGGATGGGAGCTGCACGTAACGGCGAACCGGTTCCTGCACCACATGGTGCGCTACATGGTGGGCACCATGGTGGACGTGGGACTGGGGCGACGTCCGGTCGAGGACATCGACCGGCTGCTGGCCAACGAGCCGGGGGCGGAGACCAGTGTTCCCGCACCGCCGGAAGGGCTGTATCTGAGCCGCGTCATCTACGAACGCGACGAACTGGAGAGCGAGACGGCAGATGAAGTTCTTTCTTGACAGCGCCGACCTGGACGAGATCCGCCGCGCAATGGACGCGGGGCTGATCGACGGCATCACCACCAACCCGTCGCTGCTGTCGAAGGCCGCGGGCAATGGCGCGAGCCCGCGCGACATCCTGAAGGGGGTCTGCGAGCTGGTGCCGGGCCCGATCAGCGCGGAAGTCGTCGCGGTCGACAAGGACCGGATGTACGCCGAGGGGCGCGAGCTGGCGAAGCTGGCGGACAACATCGTGATCAAGGTCCCGCTCACGGAGGACGGGCTGATCGCGTGCCGCCGCTTCCGTGCCGACGGCATCCACGTCAACGTGACGCTGTGCTTTTCCCCCGCGCAGGCACTCCTCGCCGCCAAGGCCGGTGCGTCCTACATCTCGCCCTTCGTCGGGCGGCTGGACGACGTGGGCGAGAACGGGATGGACCTGATCGCGCAGATCGTGCAGATCTACGACAACTACGACTTCGAGACCGAGGTGCTGGTCGCCTCGGTGCGGCATCCGATGCACGTGGTCGAGGCGGCCCTGCTGGGCGCGCACGTGGCCACCGTCCCGGCCAAGGTGCTGCACCAGCTGATCGGGCATCCGCTGACGGACAAGGGGCTGAAGGCCTTCCTGGCCGACTGGGAGAAGCTGCCGGAGAGTGCGCGACACATCGTCACGCAGGGGTAGGGTGCGCAGGCTCGCCTGGATCGCGCTGCTGCTGTTCGCGGCACCGCCGGCGGTGCTCGCGTTCTACGCGCGCACGGATGCAGAACGTCCGGCGGCGATTGCGGAAGCGCTGCGCGAGGCCGCGCCTGCGGCCAACGCGCAGGCGGTCGCGGACGCGCAGCAGACGGTCGCCGAGGAGCGTCGCAACGCCATCGTGCGCGCGGCGCAGCGGGCGGCGCCGTCGGTGGTGAGCGTGAACACGGTGCGCCGCCAGCGCGTGCGTCCACGCTCCATCTGGGAGCAGTTCTTCATTGGCCCCGGCGTTTCGCGCGAGGTACCCGGGCTCGGCTCGGGCTTCATCATCGATGCGAGCGGGCTGATTCTCACCAACGAGCATGTCGTACGCGGCGCGGACGAGGTGGTGGTCACGCTGAGCGACGGCACGGACCTTCCCGCAGAGATCGTCGGTGCGGACGAGGCGACGGACCTGGCGCTGCTGCGGGTTACGGCGCCGGCAGGACGTCGCCTGCCGGTGGCGCCGCTCGGGACGTCCAGTGATCTGGTGATCGGCGAATGGGCGGTCGCGATCGGCAACCCGTTCGGCTTCCTGCTTTCGAACGTGGAGCCGACCGTGACGGCCGGCGTGATCAGCGGCGTCGGCCGCAACATCATTCCGGACGCGACGGGCCAGGAGCGCGGCTTCTACCTCGACATGATCCAGACGGACGCGTCGATCAACCCGGGCAACTCCGGCGGCCCGCTGCTGAACGCGCTGGGCGACGTGATCGGCGTGAACAGCTCGATCATCTCGGGCAGCGGCGGCAGCGTGGGCCTCGGCTTCGCGATCCCGATCGACCGCGCACGCCGCGTGGCGGCGGACCTGCTCGAGCATGGTGAAGTGCGGCGTGCCTGGGTGGGTGTGACGCTGGAGACGGGTGACACCGACCGCTTCGGCCGCTCGCGCGACGTCCGCATCGCCAGCGTCGCGCCGGGCTCCCCGGCGGAGCGCGCGGGGCTGCGGCCCGGCGACACGATCATCCGTGCGAACGGCCGCCGTGTCGCGACGCCGCTCGACTGGGAGGCGCGCCTGCTCGACTCCAGCGTGGCCCAGCCGCTGCAGCTCGTGACGCGGCGTGGCGGCAGCGAGCGGCAGATCACGGTGACGCCCACGGCACTGCCCTCGCTCACCGCGGAGCGGGTGCGGGCGCTGAGCGATCTCCAGCTCGTGACGGTGACGCCCGCGATCCGGGCGGAGCGCAACCTCGCGAGCGAGCAGGGCGCGCTGATCGTGGAACTGTCCGACGTCGCCCGTTCCGTGGGTCTCGCACAGGGCGACGTCATCGTGCAGATCAACCGCGTGCCGGTCGGCAGCGCCGAGGACGCGGCGGCGCTCCTCCGTCGCCTTGCCGGCGGAGCGGCACGTGTCATCATCGAGCGGCGCGGGCAGTACGGCTCCGTCTCGTTCACCATCGGCCAGGAGTGACGTTGAGCGCAGATCCCGACGCCGGCTACGCGGCCCCCGAGCCGCCCGCCGGCGCCACGTACCGCAATCCTCTTGTGGAGCGGTACGCGTCGCAGGAAATGACGCGGATCTTTTCGGACGAGTACAAGTTCGGCATGTGGCGCCGGCTGTGGCTGGCGCTCGCGGAATCCGAGAAGGAGCTGGGGCTCGAGATCAGCGACGAGGCACTCGCCGCGATGCGCGCGAACCTCGACACGCTGGATCTGGCGCGCGCCGCCGAGCTGGAGAAGAAGCTGCGACACGACGTGATGGCGCACGTCCACCACTTCGGTGAGGTCGCTCCGGCGGCGAAGCCGTACATCCACCTGGGCGCGACCAGCGCCTTCGTCACCGACAACACGGAACTGCTGCAGCACCGCGAGGCGCTGCTGCTGGTGCGGCAGCGGCTGATCGCCGCGATCGGCGCGCTGGCCGGCTTTGCGCGCGAGTACCGCGACCTGCCGACACTCGGCTACACGCACTTCCAGCCGGCGCAGCCCACGACGGTGGGCAAGCGCGCCTGCCTCTGGCTGCAGGACTTCGTGCTCGATGTCGAGGAGATCGAGCACCGGCTGGACACGCTGCGCTTCCGCGGCGTGCGCGGCACGACCGGCACCGAGGCGAGCTTCCTGGAGCTGTTCGACGGCGACGGCGCGAAGATCGACGAGCTCAACCGTCGCATTGCGGCGAAGCTCGGCTTCGACCGGCTGTACGGCGTCACCGGCCAGACATACACGCGCAAGAGCGATTACGCCTTCCTTTCGACGCTCGCAGGGCTCGCCACCTCCGCGTCCAAGTACGCGCACGACCTGCGGCTGCTGCAGCACCTCAAGGAGATCGAGGAGCCGTACGAGAAGCACCAGATCGGGTCCAGCGCGATGGCGTACAAGCGCAACCCGATGCGCACCGAGCGGATCACCGCGCTGGCGCGCCACGTGATCGCGCTCACGATCGATCCGGCGTTCACGGCGGCGACGCAGTGGCTCGAGCGCACGCTCGACGACTCGGCGAACCGCCGCATCGCGATCCCGGAATCGTATATCGCCACGGACGCGATCCTGCTGCTGGTGCACAACGTGTCCGCAGGGCTGGTCGTGCGGCCGGGCGTGATCCGGAAGCACCTGATGGAGGAGCTGCCGTTCATGGCGACGGAGCCGATCCTGATGCGTGCCGTCAAGGCCGGCGGCGACCGGCAGGAGCTGCACGAGCGGATCCGGCAGCACAGCGTCGCGGCGGCGAACCGGGTCAAGGACGACGGCGCCCCGAACGATCTGATCGAGCGGATCGCGTCGGACTCCGCGTTCGGCCTGAGCCGTGCAGCAATCGAGGAGACGCTCGACCCGGCGCGTCACACGGGCCGCGCCGCGGAACAGGTGGACCATTTCCTGGAGACGCACGTCGCGCCGGTGCTCGCGCGCTACGCGGCGGATGCGTCCGTACCGGAGCTGCGTGCATGAGTAACGGAACCGCGGTGGATCGAACCGAGCTTCCCTTCCCTCTCCTGGCGCGGGGCAAGGTCCGCGACGTCTATGACGTCGGGGACGACCGCCTGCTGCTGGTCGCGACCGACCGGATCAGCGCGTTCGACGTCGTGATGGAGGAGCCGATCCCGCACAAGGGCGCGGTGCTCACGCAGATCACGGCGTGGTGGCTCGCCCGCCTGGGCGACCTCACGCCCAACCACCTGATCACCGCCGACCCGGACGAGATCCAGAAGGCGCTGCCCAAGCTGAAGGCGACGCGCCAGGTCTGGGAGCGCAGAAGCATGCTCGTGCACAAGGCGAAGGTGGTGCCGATCGAGTGCGTGGTTCGCGGCTACATCTCCGGCTCGGCGTGGAAGGAGTACCGGTCACACGGAACGCTGGCCGGCGAGCGGCTGCCGGAGGGACTGACGGAGAGCGCGCGGCTGGATCCGCCGATCTTCTCGCCCGCCACCAAGGCCGCGGTGGGTGAGCACGACGAGAACATCACGTTCGACGACATGAAGCGTCGCATCGGCGACGAGCTGGCGAACGAGCTGCGCGAGCGCAGCCTGGCGATCTACGAGCGAGGCCGCGAGGTCGCCGAGCTGGCGGGCATCATCGTCCCCGACACCAAGTTCGAGTTCGGCACATTGCCGGACGGGACGCTCGTCATCATCGACGAGGTGCTGACGCCGGACAGCTCGCGCTTCTGGCCGCGCGAGAGCTACCAGCCCGGGCGCGGCCAGCCGTCGCTCGACAAGCAGCCGGTCCGCGACTACCTCGACGAGCTGGTCGAGGAGGGCGGCTGGGACAAGAAGGCGCCGCCGCCCGCGCTGCCCGGCCACGTGATCGATGCGACGTCGGAGCGCTACCGCGCGCTCTTCCGCCGGCTGACCGGCTTCACGCTGGACGAGTTCCCCATGCACGATCCCGGCGCGGAGCCGGTACCGGAGTAAGCGACATGCGCCGGCCACGGCTGCAGCAGGGCGTCATCATCGTACCGAGCGCCCTCACACTGGGGAACCTGTTCTTCGGTGTGTGGGCGATCGTGTCCGCGGCATCCGGCGATTTCATGCGGGCCGGGTGGCTGATCGTCTTCGCCGGAATCTTCGACACCCTGGACGGCCGGATCGCGCGCGCGACGCAGACCGGCAGCCGCTTCGGCGAGGAACTGGACTCGCTGGTCGATGCGATCAGCTTCGGCGTCGCGCCGGCGCTGATCATGTACCACCTGTTCCTTGCGCAGACGGACAGCTGGGGCTGGGTCGCGGTGTTCTTCTACGTCACTGCCGCAGTGATCCGTCTCGCCCGCTTCAACGTGGAGCAGGCCGGCCACGCCAAGGTCGCCTTCCACGGGCTGCCCTCGCCCTCGGCGGGCATGACGCTGGCCACGTTCTACCCGTTCAGCCAGACAGACTTTTTCCAGACGTACCTGTCGCACTGGCGCTGGCCCGAGCTGATGATCGGGCTGATGCTCGTCATCGCGTTCCTGATGATGAGCCACGTGCTGTACCCGGTGGTTCCCAAGATCGGGATCCGCACACGCAAGCACATCGTGAACGGGCTCTTCCTCGGGACCATGATCGTGCTTGCGATCACGATACCCCGCCTCTTCTTCTTCCCCGCGCTGATCGGATACCTGGCCTACGGGGTACTGAAGTCGACGCTGCTCGGGTTCCTCGAGCGTCTGCCGGAGCGTGACCCGATGGACGACGAGGAGGAAGAGGCCGACGAGGCGGGCGCGGAGCTCCGCGACATCGATTACGCCGAGCTGTCTCACGTTGAACCATTGCAGCCGCGCCGCTTCCGGCGGCCCGGCCGGGGGGGACATTGAACGCATATCAGGTCGAGGTCCGTATCACGCCGCGCGCCGGCCTGCTGGATCCGGAAGGCAACGCAGTGCAGCACGCACTGACCTCGCTCGAATTCGACGGCGTGGAGGACGTGCGCGTGGGTCGGCTGATCCGGCTGCGCGTCCAGGCGGATTCCGAAACGGCTGCACGCGACGCCGCCGACGCGATGTGCCGGCGCCTGCTCGCCAACCCGGTGACCGAGGATTACGAGATCGCGCTCGCGGGAGGCCGGTGATGCGCGTCGCGATCATCACGTTCCCGGGCTCCAACTGCGACTACGACTGCTTCAAGGCGATCAACGACGTCCTCGGTGCCGAGGCGTACTACCGCTGGCATCGCGAGACGGAGCTGGGCGAGTGCGATGCTGTCATCCTGCCCGGCGGCTTCAGCTACGGCGACTACCTGCGCGCGGGCGCGATCGCACGCTTCAGCCCGATCATGGATGCGGTGATCGCGTTCGCAAAGAGCGGTGGTCCCCTGCTCGGCGTCTGCAACGGGTTCCAGGTGCTGTGCGAGTCCGGGCTGCTGCCGGGCGCGCTCGTGAAGAACCGCTCCATGCAGTTCCAGGGCGAGACAGTGCGCGTCCGCGTGGACAACAACCAGACGCTGTTCACGCACCTGTACGACCGCAACGAGATCCTGGACCTGCACATCGCGCACGGCGTCGGCAACTACGTGGCGGACGACGAAACGCTGGCACGACTCGAAGGCGACGGCCGCATCGTGTTCCGCTACGTCGACGAGCGCGGCGTGCCGAGCGATGAGGGCAACGCAAACGGCTCGATGCACAACATTGCCGGCATCATCAACGAGGAAGGCAACGTGCTCGGCATGATGCCGCACCCGGAACGATCCGTGGAGTCGCTGCTCGGCTCGGCGGACGGGCTGCCGATCTTCCAGTCGCTGGCCGCTCACCTGAGCGGGACAGGAGTGGCGTGATGGTTTCGCAGATACGCGCAGAAGTTCACGCGCGGACGTCGCATGACCTGAAGTGTGTGCAGGAGGGCTGTCTTGGCTGAGACGATGACACAGGGACCCGCACCGCGCCCCGGTGATCCGGAGATCACGCCCGAGCTGTTCACGGAGCATGGACTCTCGGATCACGAGCGCGGGCTGATCCTCGATATTCTCGGTCGCGAGCCCACGCACACGGAGCTGGGAGTCTTCAGTGCGCTCTGGTCGGAGCACTGCGGCTACAAGAACTCCAGGCCGCTGCTGCGCACGCTGCCCACGGAGGCACCCTGGGTGCTCCAGGGCCCGGGCGAGAACGCCGGCGTGATCGACATCGGCGACGACCATGCGATCGCGTTCAAGATCGAGTCGCACAATCATCCGTCGGCGATCGAGCCGTACCAGGGCGCTGCGACCGGCGTCGGCGGCATCCTGCGCGACGTGTTCACGATGGGCGCACGCCCCGTTGCGGTGCTCGACTCGCTGCGCTTCGGCTCGCTCGCCAACCCGCGCGTGCGCTGGCTGTTCGCCGGCGTCGTCAAGGGCATCGGCGACTACGGCAACTGCGTCGGCATCCCCAACATCGGCGGCGAGGTCTACTTCGACGAGGCATACGAAGGCAACCCGCTCGTCAATGCCATGGCCATCGGCCACATGCGCAGGGATGAGCTGATCCGCGCGTATGCAGAAGGCAAGGGGAACCCGATCATCGCGGTGGGCGCGCGCACCGGCCGCGACGGCATCCACGGCGCGACGTTCGCCTCCGAGGAGCTGTCCGATGAGGACGAGGCCAAGCGCCCGCAGGTGCAGGTCGGCGACCCGTTCACGGAGAAGCTGCTGCTCGAGGCGTCACTCGAGCTGATCCGCAGCGGCCACATCGTCGGCATCCAGGACATGGGCGCCGCGGGTCTCGCCTCGTCGTCGACGGAGATGGCCGCGCGCGCTGGCACCGGCGTGGATCTCGACGTCGCGCTCGTTCCCGTGCGCGAGGCGAACATGACGCCGTACGAGATCCTGCTGTCGGAGTCGCAGGAGCGCATGCTCGTCGTCGCGAAGCAGGGACGCGAGGACGAGGTGAAGAAGATCCTCGAGAAGTGGGAGCTGGAGGCCGCGGTGATCGGTCATGTCACGGATGACGGCCTTTACCGCGTGCGTGAGAACGGCGTCGTCGTGTGCGAGATCCCCGGCTATCCGCTGGTCACCGGCTGTCCGACGTACACGCGCGAAGGTGTCGAGTCGAAGGACGTGCAGGAGCTGCGCGCCTGGACGCCGTCCGCCGAGCACCTGGAGCCGGCCGCGGATCACCCGACCAAGGTGCTGCTGCGGCTGCTCGCGTCGCCGACGATCGCCTCCAAGACATGGGTGCACCGGCAGTACGACTCGACGGTGCGCACCAACACCGTGATCGGCCCGGGCGGCGACGCCGGCGTGATCCGCATCCGCGGCACACAGAAGGGCGTCGCGGCAAGCGTCGACTGCAACGGCCGCTACGTGTACCTGAACCCGCGCCGCGGCGCGATGATCGCCGTCGCGGAAGCCGCTCGCAACGTCGCCTGCACGGGCGCAGTACCAAAGGCGATCACGAACAACCTGAACTTCGGGAATCCGCTCAAGCCCGAGGTGTACTACCAGATGCAGCAGGCCGTCGCGGGCATGGGCGAGGCGTGTCGGGCGTTCGAGACGCCGGTGACCGGCGGCAACGTGTCGCTCTACAACGAGAACCCGACCGGTGCGATCTACCCGACGCCGGTCGTCGGCATGATCGGCGTGCTCGAGGACATCGAAAAGCACGTGCGCATGGCGTTCCAGGACGACGGCGACGCGATCGTGCTGCTGGGCGACAACACCGACGAGCTGGGCGGCAGCGAGTACCTGAAGGTCGTGCACGGTCTCGTCGCGGGCGACGCGCCGCGTGTCGATCTCGAACGCGAGCGCGCGTTGCAGCAAACGCTCGTCGCGCTGGCGGACGCCCGCCTCGCGAAGAGCGCGCACGACTGTGCGGAAGGCGGGCTGGCGGTCGCCATCGCGGAATCGGCGATCGCGGGCGGTCTCGGCGTCGATGTGGACCTCGAGGCAGCCGGAGCGAACGCGCTCCACCCTGCCCCGCTGTTCTTCGGCGAGGGACAGGGGCGCGCGATCGTATCGTGTGCGGCTGGCGAGCTGGAGCGCGTGCTGCAGGTGGCGCGTGACCACGGCGTGCCGGCAGTCCAGCTCGGTCGCGTCACGGGCGACGGGTTCCGGATGCGTGCCGGCGACATCGCCATCGACGCGCCCCTCGCCAGCCTGGCCGAGGTGTACGAGACCGCGATCCCGCGGCTCATGCAGCGCGCGGCGCACGACTGAACTGAGCGCACGGCAGCGGCCGTGCAGACCTGATGTTGCGCGGCCGACGCAGGCCGTTCACTCGATATGGAGCAGGACACGCCATGTGTGGGATCGTCGGCATCACCGGCACTGAGCGCGCAGCAGAGCTCGCGTTCCTCGGGCTCTACGGGCTGCAGCACCGCGGCCAGGAAGCCGCGGGCATCTCCGCGGTGGACGCCGACGGACGCACCCGGTTGCACAAGGCCGAAGGGCTCGTCGTCGAGGCATTCGACGACGAGCGGCTGAGCGACCTGCCCGGCCGCACCGCGCTCGGTCACGTGCGCTACTCGACGGCGGGCGGCGTCGGGCTGGTGAATGCTCAACCCATCGTGGTGCGTTACCACCAGGGTGACCTCGGGCTCGTCCACAACGGCAACATCACCAATGCGCAGATGCTCCGTGAGGAGCTGGTCCGCGAAGGTGCGCTCTTCCAGTCGACGGTGGACTCGGAAGTGCTCGTGCACCTGATCGCACGCTCACGCGAACCAACCGTGGAACTGCAGCTGGCGGACGCTCTGTCGCGGCTGGCAGGTGCGTTCTCGGTGCTCGTGACGGTGGGCGAGACGCTGTATGCAGCGCGCGACCCGTGGGGCTACCGGCCCCTGATCATGGGGCGGCTGCCGGACGGCGGTGTTGCCGTCGCGAGCGAGACGTGTGCGCTCGACCTGATCGGCGCCCGCAACCATTGCACCCTCGGCCCGGGCGAGGTCGTGCGGATCGAAGGCGACGAGATCACGTACCTGCCACGCCTGGAAGGTGCGGAGCGCCAGGCACCGTGCATCTTCGAGCTGGTCTACTTCGCGCGACCGGACTCGCGCATCTGGGACGTGAGCGTGGACCGCGCCCGCCGCGCGTTCGGGCGCCAGCTTGCAAAGGAGCATCCGGTCGACGCCGACTGCGTCTTCAGCGTCCCCGACTCCTCCAACTCCGCCGCGCTCGGCTACGCCGAGCAGAGCGGTATCCCGCTGGAGCTCGGCCTGATCCGCAACCACTACGTCGGCCGCACGTTCATCCACCCATCGCAGACGGGCCGCGACTTCAAGGTCCGCATCAAGTACAACGCGGTCCGCGAGGTAATCGAGGGCAAGCGCGTCATCGTCGTCGACGACTCGCTCGTCCGCGGCACGACCAGCCGCGGCCTGATCAGCATGATCCGCGAGGCCGGCGCCACGGAAGTGCATTTCCGCGTCGCCAGCCCCCCCGTGATCTCCCCCTGCTACTACGGCATCGACATGCCGACCAAGGACGAGCTGATCGGCGCGAACCACACGATTGAAGAAATCCGCGAGCACCTCAACGTGGACACCCTCGGATACCTGTCACTGGACGGGATGCACGGAGCCGTCGCGGAGCGCGGGCCGTTCTGTGATGCGTGTTTTTCGGGGAACTACGTGGCGCCGCTGGTGGATTTGAAGATGGGGCGGCCTGTTTCTTCGCACTGCTGATACCTGCGGGTTTTGGGCGGTGGGAGATGCGAGTTGGGTGGTGGGCACTTCGGGACTCGACGGCGGGTGGTGGGCGGTGGGTATCGCCCTCAGCCGCTGCGAGCACGCTCCTCGAGGGTCAGGATCGCCTTTGTCAGCATGGACATGAGCATTCCTCCCAGATCCCAGGCGCGGCGGATCCTCTCGTCGGTGACGACCCTCTTCAGAACCAGGCGGCGTAACACGGCACGCGCCTCATTGGCTTCCTTCCTGGCGATTTCGTAGCAACCGATCTTCACTCGTGGCCGGTATGCACCAGCGCCTTCCGCGATGTTGAACAGTACCGATTCCGCTGATCGCTCGAGATGATTGGCGGAGTTCGATGCCGTGAAGCGCACTTGCTCCACGATCCCATCGACCTCCGCCACATACTGCTCTGCGGCCTGCCACATGCGCATCTTCTCGTATTGCATGACGGCAGGATGAACCCAGTGACGGGGCGTCGGAATAGCGCGGCGGGTCGCCCGCCGCCCGCAGTCGAGTCCCGAATTGTCCACCACCCACCTCGCATCCCCCCACCGCCCAGAACCCGCCGTTACAGGAAAAGCGGCCTGATTGTTGAAACGCCTTCTCTCCATTCGCCACTCAGCCAACTCATTCGGAGGCCCGCACAGATGCCCGGGAAGTACGTGTTCTACTTCGGCAACGGCTTCGCGGAAGGATCGAAGGACGACAAGCAGGCACTCGGCGGCAAGGGCGCCAACCTCGCCGAGATGACGCGCATCGGTGTGCCGGTGCCGCCGGGGTTCACGATCAACACGGATGCCTGCCGCGTCTACCTGCGTGAGGAGCGGTATCCGCCGGACCTGGAGCAGGAGGTCGCGGCTGCGCTCCAGCGGGTCGAACAGGATACCGGCAAGCGGTTCGGGGCGCTGGAGAATCCGCTGCTGCTGTCCGTCCGGAGCGGTGCGGCCATCTCGATGCCGGGCATGATGGACACGATCCTGAACCTCGGGCTGAACGACCACACCGTGGAGGCGCTTGCCAGCGCCTCGAACGACGCGCGCTTCGCGTGGGACTCCTACCGTCGGTTCGTGCAGATGTACAGCGATGTGGTGCTGGGCGTGCCCGGCTCGGAGTTCGAGGAGCAGCTCGAGGTGGTGAAGCACGAGCGTGGCGTTGTCGAGGACACGGAGCTGAGTGCCGATGACCTGCGGGGCCTCGTCGGGAAGTTCAAGGCGCATGTGCGCGACCGCATCGGGATGTCCTTCCCTGATGATCCGCAGATCCAGCTATGGGGTGCGATCGAGGCCGTGTTCCGCTCCTGGAACGTCGAACGCGCGATCGCCTACCGTCGCGTGCACGGCATTCCCGACTACCTCGGCACGGCGGTGAACGTCCAGTCGATGGTGTACGGCAACCTCGGCGACGATTCGGGGACCGGTGTCGCGTTTACGCGAAATCCGTCAACTGGTGAGCGCAGGTTCTTCGGCGAGTTCCTGGTGAACGCGCAGGGAGAAGACGTGGTTGCGGGGATCCGCACGCCGCTGTCGATCGAGGAAATGGAGCACAGGCTGCCGGGGGCGTACCGGCAGCTGCTGGAGGTGCAGGACCGGCTGGAGCAGCACTACCGCGAAATGCAGGACCTCGAGTTCACGGTGGAGCGCGGAACCCTCTATCTGTTGCAGACGCGCACCGGCAAGCGGACCGCATCGGCGGCGATCCGCATTGCAGTCGAGATGGTCGCAGAAGGGCTGATCGACCAGCGGGAGGCTGTGCTGCGCGTCGATCCCGCGCAGCTCGACCAGCTGCTCCATCCGCGCCTGGACCCGGATGCGGAGGTGACAGTGCTGGCGAGCGGTCTGCCGGCGTCGCCCGGGGCGGCGACGGGCGTCGTCGTATTCCACCCGGACCACGCGGTGGAGCTCGCGGCGGAGGGGCAGCCGGTCATCCTGGTGCGCAACGAGACCTCCCCGGACGACTTCCACGGCATGGTCGCCGCCAGGGCGGTGGTCACGGCGCGGGGCGGCATGACGTCGCACGCCGCGGTCGTCGCACGTGGGATGGGCAAGACGTGCGTTGTCGGTGCTTCGGAGCTGCACGTGCGCGGCGGCGAGTGCCGGGCGAGCGGCCACACGCTGCGCGAGGGCGACTGGATCACGGTCGACGGCACGGCAGGCCGGGTGCTGCTGGGCAAGCTGCCGACGGTCGATCCGGAGCCCGACGAGAACTTCAAACTGCTCATGAGCTGGGCGGATTCCTTCCGGCGCCTTGCGGTTCGTACGAATGCGGACACACCGCATGACGCCGAGAAAGCGCGCGAGTTCGGTGCCGAAGGCATCGGCCTCTGTCGCACGGAGCACATGTTCTTCGATGGCGAGCGCATCCAGGCCGTGCGCGAGATGATCCTGGCCGAAACGCCGCAGGGGCGGACGAACGCGCTCGCCAGGATTCTGCCCATGCAGCGCGACGACTTCGTCGGCATCTTCCGCGCAATGGACGGACTGCCGGTCACGATCCGCCTCATCGATCCGCCATTGCACGAGTTCTTGCCGCACGACGAAGACGAGGTGCAGCAGTTTGCCGCTGCTGCGGGCATCACGATCGACGTCGTGCGGCGGCTGATCGACCGGTACACCGAGCAGAATCCGATGCTGGGGTTCCGCGGTGTGCGACTGAGCGTCGCGTACCCGGAGATCATCGAGATGCAGGTGCGCGCGATCTTCGAGGCAGCGACCCGGGTTACCAGGGATGGCGGCGACGTCCGGCCGGAGGTGATGGTCCCGCTCGTTGCGGATGTGAAGGAGCTCGCGCGGCTGCGCAGCGCGATCGAGCAGATCGCCGAGCAGGTGCTCGGGGAGGCCGGCGTCGAGCTGCCGTACCTGGTCGGCACGATGATCGAGCTGCCGCGCGCCTGCCTGCTCGCGGGCGACATCGCCAAGGAGGCAGACTTCTTCTCCTTCGGTACCAACGATCTCACGCAGACGACGTTCGGCATCTCGCGCGACGACGCGGCGAACTTCCTCCCGCAATACCTGGAAGCGGGCCTCTTCAAGGACGATCCGTTCCAGGTGCTGGACCGCGAGGGCGTCGGACAGCTCGTGCAGATGGCGACGTGGGAGGGACGCCAGCGACGCCGTGACCTCAAGGTCGGCATCTGCGGCGAGCACGGCGGCGAGCCGAGCTCGGTCGAGTTCTGCCATGAGACCGGACTCGATTACGTCTCGTGCTCCCCCTTCCGTGTGCCGATTGCACGCCTCGCCGCGGCGCACGCCGCGCTGCGGACCGACGGCTTCCTCACCGACAAGGCACAGGTTCGTGTAGAGCGCGCCGAGTCGGGCGCTGCAGCGCAGACGCTGGCCGCACGGCAGCGACCGGAGGTGGGGATCAGCGGGGATTGACGCCGAGGGTGCGCAGTGGGGCTCGCAGCCCACGGCGCCACTCAGCGGGGATTGACGCCGAGAGCGCGCAGCCGACGGGCCCGTACCCCCTTTCCTGCCCACTCGCCGGCCGATTGCCCCGCCCTGCGCCCCCGCATAGATTCTTTCCATGGAAGCACAGACCCGACGACTCAGCTTGAAACGAGCGGCCCTTTTGCGGCCGCTCGTGTGCATTCTGCCCCTGGTCGCCGCGCTCGCCGCCGCCTGCGCACCGGCCACCACGACGACGGCCGGGCCTCCCGCCATCCCGCCGTCCGCCGTACGGGACACCCTCGTGCTGCTCGGCACGACCGACGTACACAACCGACTGTACCCGTACGATTACTACGCGCGTGAGCCGATCGACTACTCGCTCGGGCACCTCAAGCCGCTGATCGACAGCGTGCGCGCAGCGCACCCCGGCGACACGTACCTCTTCGATTCCGGTGACCTGCTGCAGGGCAACCCGCTCGGGTTCCTGTATGCACGCCGCTTCGCCGATCAGCCGAACCCGGTCATCCGGGCGATGAACCTGCTCGGCTATGACGCGGCCGCGCTCGGCAACCACGAGTACAACTACGGGCTCGCGCACCTCGACACGGCGCTCGCGCAGGCGGACTTCCCGTTCGTCTCGGCGAACATCTTCCGCGCCGGCACGAGGGAGCATGCGTACGCACCGTACGTGCTGCTGCCGCACGCGACCAACGCGGGCGACACCCTGCTGATCGGCGTGACGGGCAATACGCCGCCGGGGGTGCACGTGTGGGATCGTGCGAACGTAGAGGGCATCCTCGAGTTCAGGGACGTCGTCTCGTCCGTGGCTCCTGTCGTGGCGAGGATGCGCGCCGAGGGCGCAGACGTGGTCGTCGTGCTCTCGCACGGCGGCCTCGAGGGGACGTCGTACGACACGGTGACGACTGGGCTGCCGCCGGAGAACGCAGCCGCGCGGCTGGCGCACGAGGTGCCGGAGATCGACGTCATCTTCCTCGGTCACACGCATCGCGAGATGGCCGACACCACGATCAACGGTGTGCTGCTCACGCAGGCGCGCAACTGGGCGCGGTCGCTCGCCGCCGTGACGGTGGAGGTTGCGCAGCGCGCGCAGAACGAGTGGGCGGTAGTACGCGGCGACGGCGCGGTCCTGCGGCCGCGCGCGGAGCAGGTCGACCGCAGCTTCCTCGACTCGCTGCGCTGGGAGCACGAGCGCACGGTCGCGTACGTCAACGAGACGATCGGCCGCGCGACGGAGCGCATGGATGCGCGTACCGCACGCACGCAGGATACGCCCATTCTCGATTTCATCAACGAGGTGCAGCGTGCACGCGGCAACGCACAGCTCTCGTCCACCGCGGCGTTCCGGCTGGACGCGGCACTGCCGGAGGGCGAGATCACCATTGCCGACGTCGCGGCGCTCTATCCGTACGACAACACCCTCAAGGTGATCCGTGTCACGGGCGCGCAGCTCCGTGCGTACCTCGAAAAGTCCGCCGAATACTACGACGGCTTCCCTGCCCCCGACGGCACGGTCACGAATTTCGACGTGCCCGGCTACAACTTCGATGTCGTGAGTGGTGTCGACTACGTTATCGACGTCTCGCGACCCAACGGACAGCGCATCACGACCCTCACGTTCGAGGGGCGCCCCGTTCGCGACGACGACACGTTCACGCTCGCGCTCAACAACTACCGCCAGAGTGGTGGCGGCGGTTACGGCATGATCGCGGATGCACCGGTGATCTACGACCGGCAGGAGGATATCCGTGACCTGCTGATCGAGGAGGTGCGACGCCGGGGTATCATCCGACCGGAAGACTTCTTCGTGGAGAGCTGGCAGCTCGTGCCCGAGGGCGCTGCAGCCGCGGCTCGACAGGAGCAGGCGGAATCCGAGGCGGGCGCGCCGGCAGAGTCGCCCGGCGCAGCCACTGCGCAGCCCGGCAAGCGGCTGCGCGTGCTGGCGACCAACGACTTCCACGGCCGCCTGGAACCGGAGCACCCTTCATGGGTCGACCGCGCGCCACTGGGCGGCGCGGCCGTCCTGGCAAGCTACTTCACGCATGAGCGCGCGGGCTTCCGCGGCCCCGTGATCCTGCTCGATGGCGGCGACGTCATGCAGGGCACACCGGTGTCCAACCTGACGGAAGGTCGCAGCACGGTCGACTACTACAACCGCGTGCGCTACGGCGGTGCTGCTCTCGGCAACCACGAGTTCGACTGGACCGTCGACGTCCTGAAGCAGCGCATCGAGCAGGCCGAGTTCCCCTGGATGTCGGCCAACCTGTTCGACGCCGGGACCGATACTGCGCCATCGTGGGTTCAGCCGACGGCGATCGTCGATGTCGATGGTGTGCGCGTCGGCCTGATCGGGCTGTCGACCGAGGAGACGCCGGACGCGACGCGCGGCAGCAATGTCGCAGGGCTGGAGTTCCGCGACGGCGCCGCCGCGATGGACCGCGAGGTGCCGCGGCTGCGCGCGCAGGGCGCGGACTTCGTCATCGTGGTTGCACATGCCGGCGCGGTCTGCGAGACCGAGACCGGCGGCTGCAGCGACGAGATCATCGACTGGGCTCGTCGCACCGCGCAGCGACCCGACCTGATCGTGGCCGGGCACACGCACCGCGTCGCGCGCACCGTCGAGAACGGCATACCGATCATCGAGACGGGCTCCTACGGCACACGATACGGCGTGGTCGACCTCGAGCGAGTGAGCGACGACAGCGTCGATGTCTGGATCCGCGGCACGCCGGCGACGTGGCACTGGCGCGTCGAGCCGGACAGCAGCGTCGGTGCGCTGGTCGAGCGCTACGCCTCCGAGATCCGGCCACGCGTCGAGCGACAGATCGCGACCCTGGCCGAGCCGCTCGAGAGGCGCCCGCCGGAGTACGCGCTCGGTCGACTCATTGCCGACGCACAGCGTGCGGCCGGCAACGCCCAGCTTGCGCTCATGAACAACGGCGGCATCCGCGCTGCCATCGATGCCGGCCCGCTGACCTGGGGCGAAGCGTACAACACGCACCCGTTCGACAACGAGGTCGTGGTCATCCGACTGACCGGGGCGCAGGTGCGCGCCGCGCTCGAGCACGCGCTCGCAAGCGGCCGCCCGGGCGTGCACATCAGCGGCCTGACCGTGCACTACTCGCCCGACGCACCGCGCGGCCAGCGCGTGCAGCGCGTGACTCTGGACGACGGCTCTCCGCTCCGCGACGACGCCATCTACACGATGGCCGTGAACGACTTCCTGGCCGAAGGCGGCGACGGCTACACGATGTTTGCGGAAGCGCAGGCGCACTCGCCCACCGGAATCAGCGACCTGGACGCATTCATCACGTACGTCCAGGGGCTGCCGCAGCCGGTCCATGCACCGGCGCAGCCGCGCTTCGTGCCGGTACAAACCCAGGGCACCAGCAACGGCGCGGGCAGCGCGGACCTCGAGAGATCCCGCGGCTGATCGTCCGCGGCACAATGCACTGATAACTGAATGGATCGCATGAAGGTTACACGTGAACTGATCCGGCAGCTGCCAAAGACCGATCTGCACCTGCACCTGGACGGCAGCCTGCGTCCGTCCACGATGATCGAGCTTGCCCGCGAGTACGGCATCCACCTGCCGAAGTCCGACCCGCAGGATCTCGGCGCGTACATGCACGTCACCGACGCGCGCAATCTCGTCGATTACCTCGCACGCTTCGACATCACCGTGTCGCTGATGCAGACCGCCGAGTCACTGGAGCGAATCGCGTACGAGCTGATCGAGGACTGCGCCGCGGAGAATCTGCGCTATATCGAGGTGCGGTTCGCCCCCTGGCTGAACACCAAGGCCGGGCTCTCGGAGGAGGAAGTGCTGGAGGCAGTGCTGAACGGCCTCCGTCGCGGCGAGAAGGACTTCGGCACGCGCAGCGGCGTGATCGTTTGCTCCCTGCGCCACCGTCCCGCTAACGAATCCCTGCATTCGGCACAGGTCGCCGTCACGTTCAAGGACCGGGGGGTCGTTGCCTACGACCTCGCGGGGCCGGAGCACGGCCATCCGCCGACGCAGCACCAGCTCGCGTTCGACTACGCCGCGACCAACAACCTCGCGATCACGATTCACGCCGGTGAGGCGTACGGGCCGGCATCGATTCGCGAAGCGCTGCACCGCTGTCACGCGCGCCGGCTGGGGCACGGCACGCGGCTGCACGAGGACCCCGACCTCATGAATTTCGTCAACGACTTCCGGATCCCGATCGAAATCTGCCTGACGTCCAACGTGCAGACGCGCGTGACGCCGGACTTCGCGGAGCATCCGGTGCGCCTCTACTACGACCAGGGACTGGTCGTCACGCTGTGCACGGACAACCGGCTGATGAGCGCCACGACCGTGAGCGACGAGTACTGGCGCGCGCACGAGCACCTCGGCTTCGATGCCCAGGAGCTGGGGGAAATCGCGCTGATGGGCTTCGAGAGCGCGTTCCTGCCGCACGCCGAGAAGGTGGCCCTGATCGAGGCGGTCAGCGCGGAGATCGAAGGGGTGATCGGCGGGGAGATGGTGGTAGCGTAGGCGGGCCGATCTGGTGCCGTGCGGCGCGTCCGGGTGGCACGCTGCGACACCCGACGATGGAAGCCGACAGGACCGTGTTCATGACGGGACAGCTGTTGAACGAGCAAGGGCGCGGGTCAATGACCCGCGCCCTTGGTTCTACCTGCCCATCCGCCAGCAGCCGGTGCCGCTCGAACGGGTACGGCCCGGGGCGAAGCCCCGGGCCCCGTTGTCAGAACGAGTAGCGCAACCCGAACTGCATGAGCCAGCGGGAGCCGTAGCTGCCGAAGTCCAGGACCCGGCGCTCCCAGTACTCGTCCATGTTCTCGACGCCGACCTCGTCGCCCTCACCCCGCTGGCTGATCATGGGGAAACGGTAGACGGGGGTCAGGTCGTCCTCACTGACGAACCGGCGGAAGGTCAGGAGGTCCACCGTGCGGAAGCCGGGGTTGTAGCGAACGCCCCAGCTCCTGTTCAGCAGGTTCGTGAAGTTGAAGATGTCCAGCGTCGCCTCGATGGAGTTACGCCGGCCGCCGATGTCGGCGAAGATCTCCTGCGCGAGCCGGACGTCGACCACGTGCTCGAACGGCGTGCGCTGCGCGTTGCGCTCAGCGTACTGCCCACGGCGGCTGTTCAGGTACTCGTTGTTCGCGATGAACTCCTCGAATGCCGCTGCCTGCTCGGCCGCCGTGTACGTCACACCGCCGGTCGTCCAGTCCTCGAACGTCAGGTCGCTGCCGTTCTCCGGAATGAACGCCAGTGGGGCCGTGCCGGAGCCCTCGCCCGTGAACCCGATGTTGCTGCCGATCTGGAACGAGTATGGCCGCCCCGACTCACCCGTGTAGATCGCCGAGATCGTCGTGCCGAGGTTGCCCAGGAACTCCTTGCGGTACGTCGCCATCGCCAGAACGCGGTGGCCGATCGACCAGTCGGACCGCGCCAGCTCCAGGAAGTTGTTGCCGTGCACGTTCTCGTTGAATCGCCACGTCGACTGGATCTGGTCCGACGTCGCGTCGTTCAGCGACTTCGAGTCACCGTACGTGTACGAGAGGCGCGTGCTCAGGTCCTCACCGAAGAACGTGCGCTGCAGGCTCGCCGTGAGGTCGTACGCGTAGCCCTCGCTGGTCGAGCCGACCTTGTAGATGCCGCCGCCGTACCGCGGATCGATCAGGGATGCACTCTGGTTGATCGAGTTGAACGTGCTGTTCCACCCGTAGTAGTACACCCGCCGGTTGTCGGGACCGTTCAACTGCGCATTCTGCTCGCGCAGGTTGATGTTGGTCACGACGATGTTCGACATGTTCTTGGTGTACTGCGCCTCGAGCGTCCCGAGGAAGCCGTACGGCAGCTGGGCGTCGAGGCCCAGGCTGGTCCGGAACACCTGCGGATACTTGAAATCCTCGGTGAACAGGTCCAGCTCACCGTTCGGGATCGGGTCGAGGCCGAAGTCCTCCGCCGTCAGGCCATTCTCCGGATTCGGAACGAACGGGATCGGGTCGCCGTTCTCCAGCAGTGTGCCGCTCACGAAACCTGTGGTCACACCGTTGTTCGTGTACATCGCGCCCGGGTAGACGAAGGGCACGCGGCCCGTGAAGATCCCGAGCCCGCCGCGGAGCTGCAGCGTCTGGTCACCGGCCAGGTCGTAATTGAAGCCCAGGCGGGGCGCAATGTAGGGCTGCGCCTTGGGCGTCTCGCCCGGCTGTGCACCCTCCAGGTCGTACCCCTCGGCCACGATGGCTGCGAGCGTCTGGTCGGCGTCATCGGCGAAGCGCGGCTTCGTCGTGATCTTCGGGATGTCGACGCGAATGCCCGCCGTCAGGCGCAGCCGATCCGTCGCCTGGAACTCGTCCTGCGCGTAGAAGCCGACCTGGTACGCGTTGAACGCGGCCGATGCGTTCGACTCGTCGCCGATCAGGTCATCGACCAGCGAGAAGCCGCGGTTGAAGGAGAGCGGTCGCGCCGGTGCGACCGGTCCCAGGTCCTGGCAGTACTGCGATGCTCCTGTGCCAGCGGCGCAGACCGACTGCAGGAAGTCGTCGACACTGCCGTACGTGTACGCGCCGAAGTTCTGACGGATGAACAGGTTCATGATGTCGAAGTACTCGAAGCTCGCGCCGAACGTCAGCGTGTGCTCGCCCAGGAACCAGTTCAGGTTGTTCGTGACGGAGAAGATCGTCTGTTCCAGGATGTTGCCGGTCGAGAATGCCTCGGATCCCAGTGCGATCTCGCCGCTCCCGTCCTCGATCGTCACCGCCGGGAACGGATCGCCCGCATAGTCACGGTCGTCGCTCACGACGTTCAGCCCCAACAGCAGGCGGTTGGCGAACTGCGTACCGAAGCGGCTGTTCAGCTCGAGCGCCGTCGAGTTCGTCGTGTTCGGGAACACCTCCGAGTTGTTCGCGTAGTTGATCTCGTCGATCGTGCTCGCGAACGCGTCGATGTTGTCCGACTGCGAGTAGCTGTGGCGCAGCGACATGCGATGATCGTCGTTGATGCTCCAGTCGATCTTCGCCAGCACCTTGTTGTCGTCCAGCGTGCTCGCCTTGGTGCCGAAGTCGCCCGCGTCGTAACCCGTCTCCTCGAGCACGATCTGACGCAGGTCCTCGATCATGTCGCGCGAGTCGCCCTCGTAGTCCGTCAGCTGGAACGGCCGCGGGGTCTCGGAGCGGAACAGCTCACCGTTCACGAAGAAGAACAGCTTGTTGCGGACGATCGGACCGCCCAGGCGGAAGCCGATCCGGTCGTTCGAGAACTCCGGCAGCTCGAGACGGGGGTTGTCCTCACCGAACAGGTAGTCCGGGCCCGGTGACTCACCCGCGAACGTCGCACTCCGCGTCTGCCAGTACAGCGAGCCCGTGAACTCGTTCGTCCCCGAGCGCGTGATCGCGTTGATCGCACCGCCCGTGAAGCCGCTCTGCGTCACGTCGAAGGGTGAGATCGCGATCTGCATCTGCTCGAGCGCGTCGAAGCTGATCGGCGGCGCGCCCGTCTGGCCACCCGGCGTTCCCTGCGCCGACAGGCCGAACACGTCGTTGTTCACCACGCCGTCGATGAACAGGCCGTTGTACTCGGCGTTCTGCCCCGCGATCGAGATCGCGGCACCGTCATCGTCCTCGTTCGACACGAACGCCTGCGGCGTCAGCCGCGCGACATCCACGATCTCGCGGTTCAGCGTCGGTGCCCGCTCGATCGTCGCTGCATCGACCACCGTCCGCACGCCACCCGACACGTCTGTGCCGCGCCGCCCCTCGACCGCGATCCCCTCCAGCGCGACCGCCTGCGTCGAAAGCGTGATATCCACATTGCGCGTCTCACCCAGCGCGAGGCGCACATCCTCCACTGCATTCGCCTGATAACCGATGCTCGTCGCCTCGATCCGGTACGGACCGCCCGGACGCAGCGCCGGCATCAGATAACGACCATCTCCACGCGTCAGCGTCTGCACCTGCGCGCCGGTCGACGTGTTCGTGATAACGACTTCGACGTTGCTCAACGGCGCACCGCTCTCGTCGGTGACTCGGCCCGTCAGCGTCGACGTCGTGACACCCTGTGCCTCCACGCTCGCCGGCAGCGCAAACAGCGCCGTCGCGACGACCGCAAAGAGCACCCGTAGCCCGCGGTTCATATCCCTGCCTTGGTTGATTTGCATGACCTGGAACCACCCTCCCGGTCGGGGCGCAGACAGGATATGCGACCTTCCTGTCTGCCGGGCGACAATATTGTAGCGAAGGCGTCACATCGAAAGGCTGAAATCCGTCCCTGACGGGGGCAGGTTCTCGATACTACAAAGTGGAGGCGCCCCACAGCGAGAGCGGCCGGCAGAGCTGCCGGCCGCGCGCGCCAAGTTCAATGCTACCAGTTACTTGGGATGAAGGGCGGCGCGGCCGCCGCACCGGCACGATTGCGCTGGCGGGCGCGACCGTTCGGGCTTCCTGCAGCTCACACGCCACGCGCCCGCCTGCCCCGGAATCCGTGCGATTCAGACCGCAATCGCCGCCTCTGCCCTGACGTAGCGTTCCGCGAGGTCGACATGCTCCCTGGACCCGATGTAGATGGGCATGCGCTGATGCAGCGACGTCGGCTCCACGTCCAGCACGTCCCCTGTCCCGGTCGACGCCCGACCTCCGGCTGCCTCCATGATCATTGCCATGGGCGAGCATTCGTAGAGCAGCCGCAGCTTGCCGTTGGGGTTCTTCCGGTCGGCCGGATACATGTAGATGCCACCGTACAGCAGCGTGCGGTGGACATCGGCGACCATGGAGCCCACGTAGCGTGACGAGAAGGGCCGGTCGTTCTCACCGTCGAGGCCCTTGAGGTGGTTGATGAAGCGACGCTGCCCCTCGGACCAGTTGAGGTAGTTCCCCTCGTTGACGCTGTAGATGCGCTGCCCGGGCTCCGGGATCCGCATGTTCGGGTGGCTCAGCAGGAACTCGCCGATCGAGGGATCGAGGGTGAAGCCATGCACGCCGTGCCCCGTCGTGTAGACCAGCATCGTCGAGGACCCGTATACGACGTATCCTGCCGCGATCTGCTTCCGGCCGGCCTGCAGGCAGTCGTCGAGGCAGCCGCGCGGGTGATCGGAAACCTTGCGATGGATGGAGAAGATCGTGCCGACGGACACGTTCGCGTCGATGTTGGAGCTGCCGTCCAGCGGATCGTAGAGAAGCGCATAGTTGCCGGTCGGGAACTTCGACGGGATCTCGAGGACGTCCTCGTTCTCCTCGCTCGCCATGCAGCAGAGGTGGCCGGTGTGGTCGAGCGCCTTGTAGATAACCTCGTCGGCGTAGACGTCCAGCTTCCTGACGTTCTCGCCGTGAACGTTCTTCGCACCGACCTCGCCCAGGATCTCGACCAGGCCGGCCTTGTTCACCTCGCGTGAGATCACCTTTGCGGCGATCGCGATGTCGGAGAGGATCCTGCTGAATGCGCCCGTCGCCTCAGGAAACATCCGTTCCTGTTCGATGATGTGGCGCTCGATGGTGACGATGCCCTTCGCCGTCATCTCGTCCTCCAGCCGGATGCCTGCGCTCCGGCCTTCTCGAGGGGCGGTCGACCCGGCATCCGCGCCGTCGCGGTGCCCGGGAACCGGCCGTGGCTCCTGATGTTCGGCTGCGCGTGCGGCGACCTCGTACGGATTGTCGCGGTAACCGCAGCGCAGGTGCTGCCAGGCGTAGCGCACCGGAAACGTCCAGGGCGCTGCCTTCCACTGCTCGACGTGCGCCAGCTCGTGCCGCAGCAGGCGCGTGGTGAGCGATGCGTCGTCGTGCAAAACGATCGTCCGTCCGATCGTGACCGCGGCGGCGGGCCGCTTCATGCCCGCGAGTCTGCCGCTCAGTGCCGGCAGCCACCTGCCTCGCAGGATCACGACGTCCTCCGGGACGCGTCCCGGCAGCGCCAGCGGCCGCCCTGCCATTGCTCGCAACAGCGCGGTGATCATCGTTCCGTCTCGACGCTCATCCGGCCGTGCGCGTCCGCACGTACCAGGATCGCCCCGCGCTCATCCGTCCGCAGGACCGCGATCCGGTTACGCTGCAGTCGCGCGAGCACATCCGGTGCCGGGTGCCCGTAGCGGTTCTGCCGGCCGACGGGGATCAATGCGAGAGATGGCTGCACTGCATCCAGCAGCGCTTCCCCCGTCGAGGTCGTGCTGCCGTGATGGCCCACCTTCAGCACCTGCGCTCGCAATTCCCCCGCGTACTGCCTGGTGATCCACTGCTCCACCGCAACCGGCGCATCGCCAAGTAACAACGCGTGAAACGTGCCATAACGGAGCAGTATCACGGCGCTATTATCGTTGGCCCGTTCAGGGGGAGCAAGGCGATCGGCCGGAAAGAGCACTTCCATCTCCACGCCATCCATCCGGATGCGCGTTCCCGCGCGAGCGGCGATCAGGCGTGTGCCGCGCCTGCGCGCTGCATCCAGCGTCTGCAGGTACATCCCGCGCGGGTCGGGCTGCACGGGCTCCAGCAGGGCGTGCACGCTGAGTGCCCGCACGGTTGCCGCGGCCCCGCCGATGTGATCGGCATCCGGATGCGTGATCACCAGCACGCTGAGAGCATCTGCCTGCCTGCGCTTCAGGTACGGCAGGACGCGTGTGACGCCCGCATCATAGCTCCGGCCGCGTGGTCCTGCGTCGATCAGCGCCCAGCGACCGCGCGGCGAGCGGATCGCGATGGCATCGCCCTGCCCGACATCGATCACGTGCAGTTCCAGCGTCGGGCCGGAAATGGCCCGCTCGGCCGCGGGACGCAGCGCGACAACGAGCACGGCTGCGCACGCCGCACTGAGGCCTGGCAGCAGCAACCCGACAGCACGGTGTCGGAAGCGTGCAGCAGTTGCGCAGCCTCCATCTGCGTCTCGTGCGGTGCTCGGCAGTGACCCCGCCCGTTCCGCTGCAAACCATGGCTCGACCGTGCGGAACGCTGCGATCGCGGCCCCACCGGCGAGCAGCAATGCGTACACGCCGGACGTGCTCGTGAAGCCGTGCCCGCCCGGCACCTGCGCGGCGACCAGAGCGATCTGATCGAGCGTGTGCAGGGTCACGGCAGCGGCGGGAACGAAGAAGGATGCCAGGGCGTTGCTGGCGTAGGACAGCACGAGGGGCAGCGCCGAAGCGGGCACGGCCATTCCGGTGGCGGGGATGCCCGGCAGTCCGGCAAGGATCCCGATGGGCGCGAGTGTCCCGAAGTGCAGGCCTGCGATCGGCAGCGTCGTGATGCTTGCGGCCGTTCCGGCGGCAAGCGGGCGCGCGAACCACGGCGGTGTCCGCTGCAGCACGCGCTCGATCGATGGTGCAAACGCGACGATGCCGGCGACGCCCGCGAACGACAGCTGCGCGCCCACGTCCAGGACCACGCCGGGTTGCCACGCGACCAGGAACAATCCGGACGCCGCCAGCACACCGCGCGCGTCGGTAGGTCTCTGCAGCGATCGCCCTGCCGAGAAGAGCAGGAGCTGAACAGCGGCCCGCGCCGCTGGCGGCGGCGAGCCGAGGAATATGACGTACGCGACCACGCCGACGAGTGCCGCCACCCGTGCCGCGCGTGGCGGCAGCCGCACGGCCTGGCCAAGCACGAGCAGCACGCCCAGGATGAGCACGACGTGCGAGCCGGAGATCGCGAGCAGGTGCACCATGCCGCTGTCGGCGAAACGCTGACGCACGTCGCGCGGCAGCGTTTCGGTTCGCGCAAGCAGCAGTGCCTCGACGAGTGGCGCGTCGCCCCCGTAAAGCGTACGCACCCGCGCCTGCGCATCGAGCTGCGCACGCTCACGCCATGGGCGCACCGCGATCTCGTCCGCCGCTTCGACCGAGCGCGCGCGCACCATCCCGGCGCGCTCCGGCTGCACTACACTGGCATCGGGCCAGCGCAGCCACGTGCCCTCCACGCGAACGCGTGTGTCCCAGTCGTCCAGCGGCACGCGCAGGTCGACGCGGAGCACGACGCCCCGGCACGTGACGCCTCCGCCGCGCAGCTCGTCCGCGTGCAGCAGCGCCCGGGCACCGCTGTCCGGCAGTGTCGTGAACCGCCCTGTGACGCGGATGGCCGCCGCGTCCGGGATGCTCAGCCGGCAGTCACCGGCCGCCTCCTGTGCCGAGCCGCTCCCGAGCGCCACGCCCAGCGCGATGTACAGCGCCAGCACGCAACCGCTCGTGCGCAGCTGCAGCAGGAGCAGGCACGCGATGACGGAACCGACGATAGCGGCGCTGAAGAGCGGGCCCGGGAGAGTGAGGAACTGCGCCAGGGCGGCGCCCGCCGCGATCCCGAACGCCGCATGCACGATGGGCATGGCCGCTACGAACGGTTCGCGGCCGGGGCTCAGGAATGGCTGGTCGGGCTAGATCTCCGGTCTGTCACGGAGGACACAGAGTGCACCGAGTAAACTTCACGGAGGCGGACTGCGTCGTTTTCACGCAGAGCCGCGGAGGAGCAGAGGCGCAGTATTCCTGCGGTAGACAAGACCTATGCGACGGCAGCAGCCTCGAGGAGCCTGCCACGGAAGGTAGCGCCCGTCGTGGACGTGAGGCGCACGCTCAGGTACTTGCCGATCAGCGAGGCGCCGCCCGGGAACGCGACCACCTTGTTGCGCTCCGTGCGACCGAGCATGTCGCCGGCGCTCTTTGCCGCGCGCTCGACCAGCACCTCCACGGTGCTGCCGACCTCCTCACGATTGATCTGCGACTGGATGTCGCGGTGCAGCTCGATCAGCCGCTCCAGGCGCGACTGCGCGACGTCGTCCGGAATGAACTGCGCCTCGGGCAGGCGCGTTGCCGGTGTGCCGTCGCGCAGCGAGTAGCGGTAGAGGTAGGCGTCGTCGAAGCGGACGGTGCGCATCAGGTCGAGCGTGGCCTCGTACTCGTCATCCGTTTCGCCAGGAAATGCGACGATGATGTCGGTCGAGAGCGCGATGTCGGGCATCGCGGCGCGCACCATCTCGACCTTGGACAGGAACTCGTCGACGGTGTAGCGGCGGACCATGCGCTTGAGCACGCGGTCGCTGCCGGACTGCGCGGGGAGGTGCAGCTGCCGGCAGACGTGCGGCTCGGTCGCCATGACTTCGACCAGCTCGGGCGTCACGTCGCGCGGGTGCGGCGACATGAAGCGGACACGGCGGATGCCATCCACGCGTGCGACCTCGCGCAGCAGCCGGGCGAAGCTCCAGTCGCCGTGCACGTACGAGTTGACGGTCTGGCCGAGCAGCGTGACTTCGGTGATGCCCTGCTCTGCCACGTCGCGGACCTCGCGCAGCACCATCGCCGGATCGCGATTCTTTTCGGGACCGCGTACGTACGGCACGATGCAGTAGGTGCAGCGATGATCGCAGCCGCGCTGCACCGAAACCCATGCGCTAACGCCTGCGGCGCGGCGGATCGGGATGCCCTCGTAGTGCTCGTCCGCGTCGAACGCGAGGACGGCAACGCGGCCGTCGTCCATGTACTCGGTTGCGGCTGCATCGAGCACCGGCAGTGCACGACGCGCCCGCTGACCGGGCGCTGAGACACCCAGTGTGCCCGTCGGAAGGGGTTCCCCTGTCTCCTCGGCAACCGCGTCGTCCGACTCCTGCGAGACAGCAACCGCCCGCGCGCCGCGCTCGCTCTCGCTGCCGATCTCCTCGATCACGGTCGCGAGCGAGCGGTACCCGTCGGGACCCATAACCAGGTCCACGTACGGCGCCTTCTCGAGGAGCTGCGTTCCGAGCCGCTGCGCCATGCACCCGGTGACACCGATCACGAGGTCGGGCTTTTCGCGCTTGAGCCGACTCAGCTCACCGACCCGGCCAATGACACGCTGCTCCGCATGCTCGCGGATAGCGCACGTATTCACGAGCACGACGTCGGCGCCCTCGGGCGAGTGCGTGATCTCGTAGCCGTGCGCGGCGAGCACGCCCTGCATCAGCTCGCCATCCGACTGGTTCATCTGGCAGCCGTACGTCTCGACGTACGCCTTTCGAGGCGTACGCTGCGGCGCCGATGGCCGATCGACGCCGGTGAGCTCCGGCGTGGACGTCGTCTGCGATGCGGAAGGACGGATGGTCATGCTGCTGCCTGCGCTCTGGGGATCGTCTCAGCGGCCGAACAGCGACAGCGAGATCGTCACGCGCCAGAAGGACTCCTCGAGGCCGCTCTCGATGGTCGGCGACGCAAAGCCCGAGCGCGATCCGCGCTCCAGCGTGACGTCCGCTGCCGCGTACGGCTCGCGTGCCGCGTCGGCCAGTCGCATGCCGATGCCCCCGCCGACGGTCCACTCGGTCGCCTTCTCCTCGTCGGCGAGGTGGTAGGGCAGGTTCGCCCAGGAGCCGCCGATGCGGATCGGGAAGGAGCGCGTCGCGTCGGGCCGGCCGCTCCACTCGATGCCGCCACCCACGCGCCAGGTCTCGTCTGCCGTCGCGAGCGGCAGCGCCGCGCCGCCGTCCGCCTCCGCCTCGGCCTCGCTCCACTCGGCGCCCAGCGTAGCGATCAGCTCGGTGCCGAGCAGGCCGCTCGCGCCGAATGCAACGCGCAACGGCGTGGAGAACGAGCGACTCACGGCGTCGCCCTCCTTGCCTTCCGCCTCGATGTCACCGCCGAAGGTGGCGCTGGCCGCGAGCCGGAGCGCGGGATCCGGATCCCAGCGCGCGCCCACGGCACCGACGACGCCGCTGTAGTCCCACCGGATCTGCGTGGTGAACGGGTTGTAGATCGCGGAATCGCCGAACGTGCGATCGACCTGTCGCTCCAGTGAGCCCGTGTGCAGTCCGACCGCAGCACCGACGGCAAAGTTGCTGGTCAGCATCACCGCCGCGCTGAGCCGCGCGTGCCCGAGACCGCCGTCGGAGCGCACGACGTCGGTCACGCCGACCTCGCTGTCACCGATCATGACGGTGTCCTGCATCTCGATCGACCAGAACTGGTCGTACGACGCGCCGTAGCCGAGTCCGAGCACGACGCGTGAGCCGACGGGCAGCACCGCGTGCATCAGCGGGAAGCGTGAGCCGGTCACGTTGTCGCTCGCGTCGCCGATGCTGATGTCGGTCATGGTCGGCTGCAGTGCCGCGGTCACGCCGCGGCGCGAGAAGCCGGCGATCTCCGCCGGGTTGACCATGGACATGTTCAGGCCGAACAGGCCGACACCGACGCCGCCGAGGGCGCGTGTGCGCGCATCGACCGGCTGCACCGGCAGTCCGAGGCCGCGCGCCGAGAACAGCGACTGTCCGCGCGCGGGTGCGGCGACGAGCAGCGTCGCCACCAGGATCATGAACGCGCGCTTCATTGGAGCTGAACCTCCTCGGAGACCGTCAGGACCAGTCGCAGGATGGGATTCGGTTCGAGCGGCACGAAACCGATCGTGCCCAGGGTCACGGCCGGCACGAGCGCGATGCCGACATTGTTCGCGTCGTCCGGCAGCAGCGAGCGAACCGCACCGGTCACCGGCAGACGCACCGGATCGGCGGACGCGACGTCGTCGAACTCGTCCGGCTGGATCCAGCGATCGGACGGCACTGCGCTCGCCACACTGCCGAGCAGTGAGCGTGAGAACGGAACGCCCGGCGCCTCGAACAGCGGCACGGCGGCGAGTCGCACCGAGTCCTCGACCACGAACCCTGCTGGCGGCGCAGCGATCTGGTATTCCAGCGTCGCCAGCGTGATCTCCGCATCGCCCAGGCGAATCGTGCAGCCCGGGCTCGCGGGGCACGGCACCTCCACGTCGCGCAGGTCGGGCGAAAGGCGGATCAGCGTGCGCCACGCGGGAATGCCGCCGACACGGGGGTCGTCGGAGCGTGGTTCCAGCTCGGGTGTGAAGATGAACGTCCGCCCCGAGCCCACGCCGGTGACCGTCACCACCGTATCCGCCCGCGACGAGCGCGCGTCCGCTTCCAGTCCGATCGCGTTGATGCGCATGCGCGCACCGGGGGTTTCCGTCACGAGCATGAAGCCGAGGCGGGCGTTGGCGCTGTCGCGCAGCGCCGCGACGTCCGCGCCAGCCATCTCGATCAGCAGCGTGTCGCCATCCTCGCGCGACCAGGTCGCCTCGCCGACGCGCGCACCGAGCGAGCCGCCGGGTTGCGCCCACGGCTCCTGCACGCTGCCGCTGTCGATCCGCATGGTCCACGTGGCACTGCGGGCGTCCCATTCCTCGGCGAGGCGGTACACCGCGAAGGACGCTTCGTCGTGAGAGCCGCGCAGCGTGTCGACGAGCACCACGAGCCGGCCGCCTTCATACGTCGGCAGCGTGTCCGTCGCGCTCGTGTTGCTGGCCGAGTCGATCACGGTGATCGAGCGCGGCAGGGGGGCGAAGCGGGACAGTGCGCGTGCGTCCAGCACGCCGTCGAAATCCTCGGCGACATACTGCGCACCCGCCTGGTACGGTCGGTTGTAGAGCGCGAACGCACTGTCGAGGACCAGGAACTGTTCCGCCCCGAGCACGACCTCGAAGCTGGTGACCGGCTGCCCCGGCAGCAGCTGCTCGCCGATCCCGACGGGGGACTCGGTTCCGCACGCGGCGCTGCCCAGCAGCGCGAACGATGCAAGCAATGACAGCGCGCGCTTCACGCGTCCCTCCCCGGCAGATGGAAGCTGCCGGGAAGCAGCGCATCCAGTGTCCACGTCGTCCGCGCGCCCGAATCGGCGACGGCCGTGATCTCGAGCTGCGGAGCGAACTCGCTCAGCACCTGCCGGCAGGCGCCGCACGGCGATACCGGCCCGGGCGCGTCGCTCACCAGCACCATTGCGCGAAATGCGCGCTCCCCCGCCGTCACCGCCGAGGTGAGCGCCACGCGCTCTGCACAGATCGTCATTCCGAAAGATGCGTTCTCCACGTTGCAGCCGGTGTAGACCCGACCGCTCTCAGCCTCGAGGGCGCAGCCGACCCTGAACTTCGAGTACGGTGCGTATGCGTTCTCGCGTGCGGCACGTGCCGCGGCAAGGAGCTCGTCTGACTTCATGTATAACGTTCGAGCCGCGGCAGTCGGGGACGCAGCCCCGTCAGGATCTCGTAACTGATCGTGTCCGCCTGGGCCGCGACATCCTCTATCGGTATCGATTCGCCGCCGTCCGAACCGAGCACGGTTGCGACGTCGCCCACCTCCACATCGGACACGGACGAGATGTCTACCACCGTCATGTCCATCGAGGTCCGTCCGATGAACGGCACGCGCTGGCCGCGGATGATCGCCTCCGACCTTCCGGTCAGGCTGCGCGGCCAGCCGTCACCATACCCGAGCGGCAGCGTCGCCCATCGCTCCCAGCCGCGCGCCGTATGCAGCGAGCCGTACCCCACCGTGCTTCCCGGCGGCGCGTCCTTGATGCGCACGACCCGCGCATGCACGCTCACCACCGGTCGCGGCGGCTCGAAGCCACTCACGCCAGGCGCGGGATTCCCGCCGTACAGATAGATGCCGGGGCGCACCGCGTCCGCGGCGAGCTCCGGCCAGCGCATCACTCCCGCACTGTTGCACACGTGGACCAGCAGGTCCTCACGCGAAAACGGCAGCTGCGCGAGCGCGTCCTGGAAACGCTGCCATTGCGTCATGCTGGACGTCGGATCAACCGCGTCCGCACTGTGCAGGTGCGTGTAGACGCCGCGCAGCCGCACACCGGTGCCGAGCGCTGCCTGCAGATGGTCCGCCCACGTGCCGACCTCCCGGAAGTCGAAGCCGGCCCGCCCCATCCCGGTGTCGATCTCGAGGTGCGCATCGAGATCGCCATGCCGCTGCGCGGCCTCCGCCCAGCGTGCGACGCCGCCCGGGTCCGAAAGCGTTGCCGTGAGCCGCGCAGCCGCCGCCAGCTCCACGGAGTCCGGCGGCAGCGGCGAGAACACGATGACCGGCCGCTCGATGCCGAGTGCGCGGACCTGCGCACCCTCGTTCGCAGTCGCAACCCCGTACGCCAGCGGCGCCAGTGGCTCCAGCGCCGTCACCACTCGCTCCGCGCCGACACCGTACGAGTCCGCCTTCACCATCGCGATCACGCCGGCACCGCCGGCGCGGGCGCGCACCGTCTCGAAATTCGCACGCAGCGCGTCCAGATCCACCTCGACCCACGCGCGCGCACGCTCGTTCGCCGCCATCACCGCACCACAGAAAGAAAGCCGGCCGGGACCACCGTCGTCCCGGAGCAAAGCGGGGGAACATAGAGTCCGTCGCGGGCCCGCCGCAACCGCCGACGAGAGCGGGACTTGCGGCAGAATGTTAGCTTGCCCCATGCCTTTCCAACGATCGCTCGATCTCGTCCGGTTCCTGCGCGCCGGCTGCCCCTGGGACGCCGAGCAGACGCCCACCTCCCTGCTGCCGTACCTCCTGGAAGAGGCGCACGAGGTGGCTGAAGCCGTTTCCAACGGCGACGATTCCCTGCTCGCAAAGGAGCTGGGCGACCTGCTCATGAACGTCGCCTTCCAGGCCGTGCTGGCCGAGGAGCGCGGTGCATTCACCGCGGAGGACGTCGTCTCCACGCTGGAGGAGAAGATGCGACGTCGCCACCCCCACCTCTACGGCCTGGGCCCGCAGCAGGACTGGGAAGCGCTCAAGGCGCAGGAACGAGCCGCCGAGGCCGGCGACGGGCCGACCTCCATCCTCGCGGGGCTCACCAAGGGCCTCGAGCCCCTTTCCCGCGCGCACCGCATACAGGACAGGGTCGCCAGCGTCGGCTTCGACTGGTCGAGCGCGCATGGCGCCTTCGAGAAGGTCGCCGAAGAGCTCGAGGAAGTGCGCCAGGCACTCGAGGCGGAGCCGTCACCGGCACTGGAAGAGGAGCTGGGCGATCTGCTGTTCGCCGTCGTGAACCTGACCCGTCTCTCCGGCGTGCACGCGATGCGGGCGCTGCAGCAGGCCAACCGGAAGTTCACGCGTCGCTTCGAGGCGCTGGAGCAGCTCGCCCGGGAGCGCGGCGTGCAGCTCGGCGCTGCATCGCTCCAGGAGCTGGACGTGCTCTGGGACGACGTGAAGCGGCAGGAGGCACCGGCGCGCGAAGAACAGTGAGCCGGCAAAGGGCACGTGTCGTGCAACCACACGGCGCGCAACCCGAAAGAGGAGATCACATGCGAACACTCCTGGCATCCGCCCTCGTGCTCGTCGTCGGCTGTGCATCCGGCCAGTGGGGCAGCTCCGTAGACGGAATCCGGCTGCAGGCGCGCGTCAACCCCGCGGATCCCGGTACCATGATCCTGACCCTGGAGAACGGCTCGAGCCAGTCGGTGGGTTACAACCTCTGCAGCAGCAGCATCGAACGCATGGACGGCACATCCTGGACGCGCGTCGAGGAGGACCGCGCATGCACCATGGAGCTGCGCATGCTCGAGCCCGGCGGCACGGACCAGTTCACCGTTTCGCTTCCCCCCGGCGCCGAGCCCGGTGAGTACCGCTACACGACCAGCGTGAACCGCGACGACACCGGCGACGCACTCACCGTGTCGAGCAACACGTTCCGCATCGGCGGCTGAAGCGACTGAAGCGCCCGCGCCCGCAGGTCGCGCGGCGCCAGGGAGCCAGCGGTTCGCTGATCAACGAAACGGGCCGGCCGCGACACCGTCGCGCCGGCCCTGCTCCCTTGGGCGCCCTGCCCCTGCCCCTGCCCGGGCCACCATTCGCCCCGACGGCCCCGACGGCCCCGACGGCCCCGACGGCCCGAGTCCCTCAGGGATAAATCCGATTCAGCATCCGCGGAAACGGGATCATCTCGCGGATGTGCGGACGCCCCGTGATCCACGCCACCGTGCGCTCCACGCCCAGGCCGAAGCCCGAGTGGGGGAACGTGCCGTACTTCCGCAGATCGAGGTACCAGCGGTAGCTGTCCTCCGGCAGGCCCTCCTCGCGGATGCGCGCGAGCAGCCTGTCGTGATCGTCCTCGCGCTGGCTGCCGCCGATGATCTCGCCGTAGCCTTCCGGCGCGATCATGTCGTTGCACAGCACGGTGCGCGGATCGGCCGGGTTCTCCTTCATGTAGAAGGCCTTGGCCGCCTTCGGATAATTCATGATGAAGACCGGGCGGTCGTGCATGTTGCCGATCACCGTCTCGTCCGGCGCACCGAGATCGTCGCCCCACTGGATCTCGTTGCCCTGCTCCTGCAGCAGCCTCACAGCCTCGCCGTAGTCCACGCGCGGGAACGGCGGCTTCACGGACTCGAGCTTCGACGTGTCCCGCTCCAGCACCTCCAGCTCACCCGCACAGCGCTCCAGCGCGCGCTCCACGATGTAGCTGACGAACTGCTCCTGCAGTTCCATGTTGCCGTCACTGTCGATCCACGCGACTTCGGGCTCCACCATCCAGAACTCGGTGAGGTGGCGACGCGTCTTCGACTTCTCTGCGCGAAACGTCGGCCCGAAGCAGTAGATCTTTCCCAGCGCCGCAGCAGCCGCTTCACCGTAGAGCTGCCCCGTCTGGGCGAGGTACGCCTTGTCTTCGAAGTAGTCGACCTCGAACAGCCCCGCGCCGCCCTCGCCGATCGCGCCGGTCAGGATCGGGGTGTCGATGCGCGTGAAGCCGCGGTCGTAGAAGAAGTCGTGGATCGCCTGCTCGACCTCGCTGCGCACGCGCATGATCGCGCGCTGCTGCTGCGAGCGCAGCCAGAGATGCCGGTGGTCGAGCAGGAAGTCGACGCCGTGCTCCTTCGGCTGGATCGGGTACTCGTCGCTCCTGCCGACGATCTCCAGGGTCTCGAGCGTGAGCTCGTAGCCGCCGGGCGCGCGCGCATCGGCGCGCACGCTGCCGGTCACGTACAGGCTCGTCTCCTGGGTGAGCGACTGGAAGTCCGACCAGACCTGCTCGCTCACCTGCTTCTGCACGACGACGCACTGCACGATCCCCGTGCCGTCGCGCACGACGATGAAGCCGACCTTGCCGTGGGTGCGGACGGTCTGGACCCAGCCACGGACGAGCACGGTGCCGCCCTCGTGCTCGCCAAGCCGGTTGATATCACTGATGGTAGCCATGGGGGCTGCTCTCGCGTTTCTCTCTGTGCGACAGGGACGCGAAAGCTAGAGGCGGGAAGCGACGGACGTCAACGCGAGGTTGGGCTCCGTGTCATGCCGGGTCGCATCGAGAGCCCCCGCGGGCCGGTGTCAGGATCCGGTGTTGACGCGATACATGACTACGTGGTCGACGCCTAGATCGT
>DASTYK010000174.1 GCA_035764935.1 Longimicrobiales bacterium
TCGCTCACGGCGTTCCCGAGCTGCGCGGGGATGCCAGGCACTCCGCCGGTCGCGGGAAACCCGAGAAGCCGTCCTGCGCGGCCCGCGGCCGTGCGCAGCCACTCGGGCGCGCCACCACCCGCGCCGTGCAGCACCAGCATCTCGGCGTTGTCAACGGCGCGCCGTACCTCAACTTCCGTCGCGCGCTGCCCCGCATCCGTGCCCTGGCCCAGGCGGATCCACGCGCCGTCTGCGGCCCGCAGAAAGCCGTGGACGGGAAGGCCCAGCGATGTTTCCAGTACGGGCAGCAGAAAGCGCGGTTCCTGGTCGGGTCGCAACGAGACCAGCGCCACGCCGGCGGGCTCCCCGCCGATGCGCACGTAAACGCTGCGTGCCGCGTCCGCGGGCGAATCGAGCGCGACGTCGATGCGCACCAGGCCGCCCTCTCCGGGCGCCCGGGGGGTGAGCTCCAGCTCCACCGTCTGGACCTGGCCGGTCTCGCCCGCGTCGACGGAAACGCTGACCGGCTCCGCACCGGGAGCGCGCGCGGTCACGGTGCCCGGCTGTGCCCCGGCACCGACGGACAGACGCAGCGGCACGGGCTCGCCGGCCTCGACCCACGATGGCGCGTCCAGCTCGGTCAGGCTGCGCGATGCGGCGCGCGCGTCGCCGACCTGTTCGATCTCCAGCGCGACCCCGTAGCGGGCAGCCCAGCGGGCGACGTCGGGGCCGTCCTCGATCCCGCCGTCGCTCACGACCAGCAGCCTGCGCGCACCTGCCTCCGCCGCAGCCCGCAGCGCGGGCAGCAGGCGGCTGTGTGCGGCGTCCGGCTGAATCGCGTCCAGCTCGCCCGCTGCCACGCTGCGTACGCCGTCGCCGAACACGAGCACGCCGGCGTCACCAGCGGCACGCCGCGCGGTCGTGACCGCAGTGCTCCAGCGCGCCGTCGAATCGGTGGCGCTCACCGGCAGTCGCATGCTGAGGGATGCGTCCAGTGCGACGGCCGTGCGCGGCGCACGGCCGCCCGTCGCGGGGAGTGCGGGATCGAAGATGACGAGCAGCAGGATCGCGAGCGCGAGCGTGCGCAGCGTGATCAGCAGCGCGCGGTGGCGCACGGCGGGCTCACGCGTGCGGTAGAGAAACGAGACGAAGCCGCCCGCCGCAGCGGCCGCGATCACGAAGACGATCCAGGCGGTGATGCTCAAGGGCCTCGCCGGAAAAAGAAACGAGCCCGCAGGCGGCTGCCGGCGGGCTCGATGCTGACGCAGTGACGCGCGTCGCGCCTAGCGGGCGGTGGTCGATCCCACGCTCGACAGGGCGTACATCGGCCGGGCACGCTCGAGCAGCGCCGTGCGTTCCTGCACGAGCGAAAGATACGCATCCAGGTGCTGCTCCGGCACCGGTGCGCCGTCGGGCAGCTCCGCACGCCGCGCATCGATCGCGCGGCCACGCTCCCGCAACTCGTAGTGCAGGTGCGGCCCGGTCGCAAGGCCGGTCGCGCCAACGTAACCGATCACCTGCCCCTTGAGCACCTTCGTGCCGCGACCTTGCCCCTTGGCGAAGCGGCTCAGGTGCGCGTAGCGCGTGGTGTAGCCGTTCGCGTGGCGCAGCTCGACCATGTTGCCGTAGCCGCCGTTGCGCCCCTGCGAGATCACGACGCCGTCAGCGGTCGCGAGCACGGGCTCGCCATGCGGCGCGCCGTAGTCCGTGCCGAGGTGCGCGCGGTACTGGCCGAGCACCGGATGGTAGCGGCGCGGATTGAAATTGGAGGTGATCCGGACGTAGCGGATCGGATAGCGGCTGAACCCGCTCTCGACCGACTTGCCCTTGAGGTCGAAGTAGCCGTGCGTCGACTCGTCGTCGGTGAAGAACACGGCCGGGAAGGACAGCCCGCGGTTCTCGACCTCAGCGATCAGGATGCGACGCCGGCGCGCAGTGCCATCGGGACGTCGCTCCCGCTCGTAGACCAGCCGGTACGAGTCGCCCGCCTGGATCTCGCGCGTGAAGTCGAGCTTGGTCTGGTAGATCTCCGCGAGCGCGGAAACGAGCTGGATGCGCTCGCTGGGCGGCAGGTTGGACGTCTCGTCACGGACGATCGCCTCGTAGAGCGTGCGGCCCTGCTCGATCACGCCCGCAGCATAGACCGTGTCCAGCTCGACCGGTGTCAGCCGGACCGAGCTCTGCCAGCCCAGGTCGCTGCGCGCCAGGCGGATCGTCGAGTCCGCGTTGATGCGGATGTCGATCGCGCGCGGCTCGTCCGTCTCGATCCAGCGGCGGATCGTGATCTCCGTCCCCACCGAAAGGCGACGCGGGCTCTGATACTCCCGCAGCGCCATCAGCATGTCGGCGAACTCACGGCCCGCGATCGACGCCTGCTCGAAGAGCTGGCTCAGCGTCTCGCCCCTGCCCAGCACGTGCGTCTCGACCCGCTCCACCGGAACTGCGTAGAGCGGCCCGACCACGCGCGCCCGCTCGCGCGGGATGCCAGGGTCTGCCGGGTTGAACATCGACACGGCACCCAGGCTGACCCCGGCGATCAGAAGCAGCATCACTGTTTTGTAGAGGTTCGGCATCGAACCGGCGATCCTTTACGCGAGCGGTGATTGTTGCGCTGTCAGTCCATCTGCCGACGGATGAACGTCGGAATATCCAGGTCCGCCACCTGATGTCGCGCGATCGGACTCTGCGGCGGCCGCGGGAACGGCATCGCTTCCGCCATCATCGTCCGGCCCCCACCCACACCCGCACTCGCCACCGCCGGCTGCACATGACGCGCATATGCCGGCTCGACGGGAATCGCCTGCTGGCGCGGCGTCGCAGGCATCACCGTACGTGTGTTGCCGAAGTTCGGACGGACGAGATTGTCGCGCACGGGCGGCTCTTCCACCTTTTCCAGGCCGGTGGCAATGGCCGTAACGCGGACCGCGCCCTCCATCGAGGGATCGTGGACCGCGCCAAAGATGATCTCGGCATCGTCGCCCGCGGCTTCCTGGATAATGGAGGCGATGGTCGTGACCTCGTCAATGGTGAGGTCCATCCCGCCCGTGATGTTGATCAGTACGCCTGCGGCGCCCTCGATCGTCACGTTGTCGAGCAGCGGGCTCGAGATCGCTTCCTGCGCCGCCTCCATTGCACGATTCTCGCCCGTCCCGAAGCCGGTCCCCATCAGGGCCGGTCCGCGACTCATCATGACCGTCCTAACGTCTGCGAAATCAACGTTTACCTCGCCCGTCACATGGATGAGATCGCTGATCCCCTGCGTGGCATGCAGCAGCACTTCGTCAGCCTTTTTTAGTGCATCCCGGAAAGAAGTTCCCTTCCCGACCACACTGAGCAGCCGTTCGTTGGGCACGACAATGACCGTATCGGCACAGCGCTTCAGCTCGGCCAGTCCCATCTCCGCCTGCCGCATGCGCTTCTTGCCCTCGAACAGGAACGGCTGCGTCACGATACCGATCGTGAGCGCACCCATCTCACGCGCGATCTCGGCAATCACCGGCGCTGCGCCGGTGCCGGTGCCGCCCCCCATGCCCGCCGTGACGAACACCAGGTCCGCTCCCTCCAGCGCATGCGCCACTTCCTCCCGGCTCTCCTCGATCGCCTGGCGACCGATCTCGGGCCGCGCGCCTGCACCCAGCCCGCGCGTCAGCTTCTTGCCGATCTGAATCTTGAGCTGCGCACTCGACAGCTTCAGTGCCTGCGCGTCCGTGTTCACGCTCAGGAAGTCGACACCGTCGAGATCCTCCGCGATCATCCGGTTCACCGCATTGCCACCGCCGCCACCGACGCCGACCACCTTCATCCGTGCGTTCTGTACGGCCGTATCCTCGAACTGAAAAACCATGTTGCCAACCTCCTGATACGGCCGGCGTCGTGCCGACCTTGGGTGAGTGAGACCCCTGTGTTTTTGTTCGTCGCTTCGTACGTCTGGCTGCTCAGGGCGAGGACGAGCGCTAGCGCTAGCGGTGAGAGTGGCTCCCTCGTGTGCTCGCCCTGCCGTTCTTGCTTCCCGGCCCTG
>DASTYK010000175.1 GCA_035764935.1 Longimicrobiales bacterium
GGCCGCCCGCGGTCGTGATCAGCGCTTCGGCGATGCCCGGCGCAACGGCCGCGATGTTCGCGGTGCCGGTCGTCGCGACGCCCATGAACGAGTTCATGACGCCGAGCACGGTGCCGAGCAGGCCGAGCAGCGGCGCGGTCACGGCGATGATCGCGAGCCACACCATGCCGCCGGCAAGCGCGTCGCGCTCCTCCTCCTGCACCTTCTCGAGCACGAGCCAGAGCGCGTTGAGCTGCGTCTCGCTCAGCCCCGGCTGCGGCTCCGCATCCTCGCGCAGCGCGCCGGGGCGCAGCTCGCTGAAGAAGTTGGCGCCCTGCCGGAAGACGCGCGTGTACGCCGTTTCCGGCAGGCGCATCACCGCCTTGTACGCGTCGTCCAGCCGCTGCACGCGCTCCAGTGCGGCGCCGAAGCGCGCGCCGTCGCGCCGCACACGGCGGAACTGGCCGCCCTTCCAGAAGATGATGATCCAGCTCACCAGCGAGAACACCGCCGTCACGGCAAGGACGATGACGGTCGTGAGCGAATTGAGGAACAGCGTGAAGTTCGGAGATGCCGTCTGCAGCATCGCGATCACCGCGCCACCTCCTGCGCGATGTGACGGTAGGTGCGGCCGAGGCCCTCCTCGATCGTGACGCTGCACTGCCACCCCAGCGACTTCAGCTTGTCCGTCGCGATGCACGAGTGCTGCACCTCGCCCGGGCGCGCCGACGCATACTTCATCTCGACCGTGCGACCCGATGCCTTCATCAGGACGCGTGCAAGCTCGTTCACACTCGTCTCCGTGCTGGTCCCGACATTGAATGCGTACACGTCCAGCGCCTGCGCTCCCTTCGGGTTCGGCAGCGAGCGCTCGATTGCCTCCAGCGGCGCGGTCGCGACCAGGTAGTTGGCCGCGGCGACGTCCCCCACGTACACGTAGTCGCGCGTCTGCTCGCCGTCGCCGAAGATCGTGACGGGCTCGCCGTCGCGCAGCCGGTTCGAGAAGATCGCGACAACGCCCGCCTCACCATGCGGGTCCTGGCGCGGGCCGTACACGTTGGAGTAGCGCAGCGCGACGGCGTGCATGCCGTGCGTCACGCGGTAGTAGTGCAGGTACTGCTCGGCGACCAGCTTGGTCACGCCGTAGGGCGAGAGCGGCAGCTTGGGCGCCGTCTCCGGCGTCGGCCTGACCTCGGGCTCGCCGTACACCACGCCACCCGACGAAACGAACACGAAGCGTCCGCACCCGAACGTACGCGCTGCCTCGATCACGTTGAGGAAGCCGTCCACGTTGATCGACGCGTCCCGGCGCGGATCCGAAACCGAGATCCGCACGTCGATCTGCGCCGCGTGGTGGCTGACGACGTCGAAGCCGCCCACCTCGCGGAACAGGTCCGTCACCGCCGTGCCGCGGATATCGCCCTGCACGAACGTCGCACCGGCCGGCACGTTCTCGCGCTTCCCCGACGACAGGTCATCGAGGATCCATACCGCGTAGCCCTCCGCCAGGAAGCGGTCCGCGACGTGGCTGCCGATGAAGCCGGCTCCGCCCGTGATCAGTGCTTTTTTCTGGGGCACGGATGTCCTTTCTGGTTCGTGGTTACTGGTCGAGATGCGGGCCGGGGCCCTGGGCCCTGCGCCCGGGCCGGGGGGTGTCTCCCGCGGCGTTCCCGTTGCAATCCCGCTGTGAAACCCGGCCCCGGCCCAGGGCCCCGGGCCCTGGCCCGCCTCCCCAACATCGGGCGCGCGCCCCTCAGTCCTGCCCACCCATCTCGTCCAGCCCGAAAAGATAGCGCGCCGCCTCCGCAACTTCACCCTCGCGCCCGTCCTTCGCCGCTTCGCGCAGGCGCGTGGTCGGCGCGTGCAGGATCTTGTTGAGCAGCTGCTTCGTCAGCACGTCCACCGCAGCGGCGGTCTGCGGGTCCAGGTGCGCGGAGCGCAGCGCGCGCTCTAGCTCTGCCTGGCGGAGCTGCTCCGCGTGGCCGCGCAGCGCCTGGATCACGGGGACCACGCTGCGGCCGCGGTACCAGGTCATGAACTCGCTGACACCGTGGCCGATGATTGCATCGGCCCGGTCGATCTCGCCGCGTCGCTGTGCGAGCGTGCTGTCCACGACCTGCTGGAGATCGTCGACGTCGTACAGGAACACGCCGTCGATCGAGCCGGCGCCCGGCTCCACATCACGTGGCAGCGCAATGTCGAGCAGGAGCATGGGCTCCTTGCGGCCTTCGCGAAAGGCGCGCGCCACCATGTCTGCAGAAATGACGTGGTGCGGCGCTGCAGTTGCACACGCGACGATGCTGGCCGTCCGCAGCAGCTCCGGCAGCCGCTCGAATGTGGCTGCCTCGCCGCCCAGCCGGGCGACCAGGTTCTCCGCGCGCTGTGCGGTGCGGTTCGCGACGACGACGCCGCTCACGCCCTCGTCGAGCAGGCACTGCAGCGTCAGCTCGCCCATCTCGCCTGCACCGACGATCACGGTGCTGCGCCCCTGCAGCGAGCCGAAGATCTTGCGCGCGAGTGCGACCGCGGCCGACGGCACCGACGCGGCGCCCGCACCCAGCCTGGTTTCCGCGCGCACGCGGCCGCCCACCGACAGTGCGGTCTCGAACAGCCGCGACAGGATCGGCCCCGCGGTGCGCTCCCGCCCGTTCTGCGACGCGGCGGACTCGTACGCGCTCCTGACCTGCCCCTGGATCTGCGGCTCCCCGAGAACCAGCGAGTCGATGCCCGAGACGACGCGGAACAGGTGACGTGCTGCGGCGTCGTCGCTCCGCGTGTAGACGAAGCGTCCCGCGTCCTCCTCGCTCAGCCCGCCGCGCGCGCGCAGAAACGCGTGCGCCGCGCCGGCAGCAGCGTCGTCCGCGTCGTCGCGCGCGTAGATCTCGGTGCGGTTGCAGGTGGAGAAGATCACGACTTCGGCCGCGCCGGCGCCGTGCAGCGCGTGCAGCGCCTCGTGCAACTCCGGCCCGTCGAGCGTGACTCGCTCACGGATCGGCAGCGGTGTCGTGTGGTGACTCAGCCCGACGACGTGTACGCCCACCGCGCCCCCTACAGGAACGCGGCGCCGCCCGCCTGCGCGAGGCGGAGCACGACGTACGCGAGGACGACCAGCGCAAAGCCCCAGACACTGACCAGCGCAGCCCGGCGGTTGCTGCCCGCACCGCCGATTCGTGCGCCCAGCACCCCCGCAAAAACCACCCAGGTGAGCGCGCCCCAGATCACCTGCGGGTCGCCCATCGCGAAAGTGCCGCGGAAGCGGATGGTCCAGGCCCAGCCGAGCGCGAGGCCGGCCGTGAGTGCGCAGAACCCGACCACCGCGGAGCTGCGACCCAGCCGGTCCAGCGTGTTCAGCGCCGGGAAGAAGCGGAAGATGCGGCCGAACCGCTTCGACTTGAGCTCGCGGAACTGCAGCAGGTAGAGCAGCCCGGCGGCAAAGGCGAATGCAAAGCCGGCGACGCCGACGAACGCGAGCACGACGTGGAAGGAGAACCACGCGCCGCTGAACGCGAGCGGCTCGCCCGAGGGGCGCACCCCGATCAGGAGCGCGGCGGCCAGCAGTGCGACGATCACGGGCAGCAGCACGAGACCGACGGGGCGGGCGTCGCTTGCGATGGTCGCGAACAGGAGGAACAGCGCGATCAGAAAGGCCAGCGTCGACAGCGACGGCCCGAGCCCGACGAGCGGCAGCTCGCCGAACCGGGCGCCGAACGCGACCAGCGCGCCGAGCTGCACGAGTGCGGCGCCACCGATCAGCAGCACCCCGCCTCGCGGGACCTCCGCGCGCTCACCCGCGAAAGAGACGGTCTGCAGCACGCCCGCGGCGAGGTAGCCGAGCAGCGCCACCCCGTGAAGAATCGTGACCAATACACCTCCATACGGATACGGGCGCCCCGGGGCGCCCGTATCGGCCTGCATCCCCGTATCGCGGCCTGGGCCGCGTCCTGCTAGCGAATCGTCTGGACGAGCCGGACCGGCAGTCCGGCCTCCAGCCCGGCGTTCTCGACGTCCAGCACGCGCACGGTCGCGGTCGCGTCCTCGACGCGCACCACGCGCACGGTGCCGACCCGCTGTGCGGGCACCACGTCGACCGCATTCGCCTGGTGCCGCGGTAGATACACCTCGAGCTCGTCTCCGATCGCCACCGTGCCGGCACCGAGCGTGACGAAGCCGATATCGGTGGTGCCGTAGAGGGGCTGCTCCTCGATCATTGCGATCAGCTCACCCTGCGGGCCCCCCTGTACCGGCGCGGGCTCACCCGCTGCGAGCGGCGGCAGCACGCCGGTCACCAGCACCGGGTCGTCGCGCCGCGCCTCGCCGTACATCCGCACCACGTGCGAGATCGCGCCGTCCTCGCCGACCGACTCGACCTCGAGCAGCGCCAGCGGCCGGATGATCTGCCGGTTCAGCCCCACCGTTCGCTCCACGCGTACGACCTGCAGCGTGTCGCCCGGCACGACGGTCTGCGTCAGCCGGCCGACGTGTACGCGGTCGTACGGCTTGAGCATGGTCGGCATGTCCAGCTCGCGGACGGCCGGGTCCATCAGCCCGACCACGCGGCCCGCCCACGGCAGCGCGCGCGGATCGGCGAGCCACGGCAGCCCCAGGTACTCCGTCGGCGTCATCAGCGGCTGGCGCAGATCGATGTCCGCGATCACCGTCGCGCGCTCGTCGGGCTCCAGGATCTCGTCCGTGCCCGGCTCGTAGCTGACCGGCACACCCAGCACGTCCGGCGGCAGGTCCGCCCGCAGCAGCGAGCCGGGGAGCACCAGCTCCTGGTTCGGATAGATCCAGTGCGGATCCGCGATGATGTTCGTGTTCAGATCGTAGATCTGCGGCCACTGGAACGGGTCCGCCAGGTACGACTGCGCGATGTCCCACAGCGTATCGCCGCGTCGCACGACGTGCGTGCGGGAGGCGAGCGTGTCCTGCGCCTCCTGCGCGACCGTCGGGGCCGCAGTCACACTGAGCAGTACCAGGGAGACCGTCAGGCGGGCCTTTCCACGGCGCTCGTTTCCGATCACGTGCTCTCTCCAATCGAGGATGGTGCAAGACAGCGTCGTCGTCGCACGATCTGCACGCCGCGAGCGGGGAACTCTTCGGGTTGCATGAATTTAGGACAGGGCCTGCCCGTCGCGCCAGCACATACTTTTCGCTGTCCTCGATAGCTTTTTCCGACGTCCGCGCCCGAGACTTGCCCACACCCCCGCACCCGGGCACTTTCCCGCCTCGTTTTCCCTCAGCAGGGGCAGCGCATGAAGCATCGCTTCACAGCTCTCTTCCTGGCAGGACTGCTCGCTGGCTCGACCGGTGCCGCACAGGCGCAGTGCATCGACCAGACGCGCGTGCGCCTGTCATTCGACGACGCCCGCGGCGACCTCCTCCGCGCCGCCGCGATCCGCGGCGCGCTCGAGCGCACGCCGATGTTCTTCTACCGTGAGCAGGACGAGCACCTCGTCTGTCTCGACTCCATCCCCGTCCTGCGCCAGTGGGTGCCGCCGCGCGACTCGACGATGCTCGAGATCCTCGCGCCGAGCACGCGCTTCACCGTGAACAGCGCCTTTCCGCGCGAGCGCAACAACGGCGGGCTGATCGAGACGGTCGGCCTGAACTCCGCAGTGGACTTCGGCGTTGCGGCCCGCTGGAAGTGGTTCTCCGCCGTGCTCGCGCCCCGGCTGACGTATCAGCAGAACGACTTCTTCAAGGTGCCGACGACCATCTGGGAAGGTCGCTCACCATGGGCCAACCCGTACCACCGCAACATCGACTACCCGAAGCGCTTCGGACCCGGTGAGTTCTCGGAGTTCCAGTGGGGCAGCACCGGCATCCAGGCTGAGTACGGGCCCGTGGCCGCCGGCTTCTCGACCGCCAACATGTGGGTCGGCGCGACCCGGCTGTTCCCGCTCATGATGAGCAACACCGCGCCCGGCTTCCCGCACGCATTCGTGAGCGTCCGCCCCTTCAGCGCCTGGATCGTCGACATCGAGGTCAACTCGTTCTGGGGCGAGGTCTCGGAATCGGACTACTTCGACGGCGACGCCTCCAACGACCAGCACGTGATCACCGGGTTCCAGGTCGGCTTCGCGCCGCACTTCATCCCGGGGCTGCAGTTCGGTGTCGCGCGCGTCTATCACGATGTCGAGGATTTCGGCGAAATCGGACTGGGCGGAATCCTGGACATGACCTGGGACTCGCCTTTCTTCACCAGCGGCGGCAACCGCGAAGGCAATGCGATCGGCTTCGTCTTCGGCCGCTTCGTGCTGCCCGAGAGCGGCTTCGAGGTGTTCGGCGAGTGGAGCCGCGAGGACACGCCG
>DASTYK010000176.1 GCA_035764935.1 Longimicrobiales bacterium
GCGGACGATTCAGCGGGAAAGGACGAACCTGCCGTGTCCTCCGTGTCCGCTGTGACCTCTGTGTGAAAAAGAAGGCGGCGAGAGAATATCCTGCGTCTCTGCTCCTCCGCGCCTCTGCGTGAAACGAGGAAAGCCCCCGCATATCGGTCACCCGAAGAAGAACCTAACCCTGCACGACACTCCCGCTCTGCACTTCCGTCGTGCCCGCGATCCAGCCGTCCAGCAGCTCGATGACCCGGTGGCCGTACGCGGCATTCTGCTCCGAGTGCGTGACCTGCACGATCGTGGTGCCCTCGTCGTTCAGTTTGCGGAACAGCTCCATGATCTCGCGGGCCTGCGCGGAGTGCAGGTTGCCGGTCGGCTCGTCTGCCAGGATGAGTCGCGGGGATGCGACGACCGCGCGTGCAACCGCGACCAGCTGCTGCTGCCCGCCGGAGAGCTGGTTCGGAAAGAGGTCCTTCTTGCCGACGATCTGGAAACGATCCAGCACGTCGGCCACGATCGCCTGCCGTTCGCTGCGCGGGACGTTCCGGTACGACAGCGGGATCTCGAGGTTCTCGTAGACGGTCAGGTTGTCCAGCAGGTGGTACTGCTGAAAGACGAAGCCGATGTTCCGCTTGTTCAGGTCGGCGCGCTGCCGGAGATTCATCCGGTGCACCGCCTCGTCCCCGAACCAGTACTCGCCGCTCCACTCCGCGTCCAGCAGCCCGAGAATGCCGAGCAGCGTCGACTTCCCTGCACCGGACGGGCCCATGATCGTCACGAACTCGCCCTCGCGGATGTCCAGGTCGATGCGACGCAGGACGTACATGCGCCCCGCCTTTGTGTCGAAGTGCTTCTCGATGCCGTGGAGTCTGATCATCGGATCGACGTCTCCCTCGTATTGGTCGCGCAGTTGATGGAAGGTAGCACAGGCGGGATGACAGCACGAAGGGCGCGGGACGGTGGGCTGACTTCCGGGGATCGCGGAGGATGGTGCGGGGTCGACTGTCCGGATTGCGGGTGAGTGACCCGCCGGCAACGGCGCCATCCGTCCAGCCCTGCGGATCCAGGCCCGATAATGCGCCAGGCGTGTTGTCCCAGGGCACGCCTGCCGCCCGGCAGGGCTATGAGCCCGGTTCTGCGCCAATCGTCGGAGGGTGGCAGCCACGACTGGCGCATTACAGGGCTCCGTGCCTGATACCGCGCCAAACGTCGGCACGGCCGGCAACGCGTGGCCCGCTGGAGGGTCGGAGTGATGCTGCCGGCTCCCGATGGGAGATGATGGGGGATTCTCCGCACGCTATACGCAACACGTGCTACGGTTGCATGGGCCGTCGTGCCGGGAGTTCGCCAGGAGAGCGCGCGCCTGCCCTCCCGGGACTGCGGGCGACGCGCTGCGCGGGCGCGCGCCGCCCCCCGGTGGTTCAGCGGGCGCTGAACACGATCGGTATCGCGACCCAGACCGGCACGGGTTCGTCGTCCAGCCTGGCGGGCGCGAACTTCATCTGCTTCGCGACGTTCAACGCCGCCCGGTCGAGCGCATCGTGTCCGCTCGACTTCTCGGTGCGAAGCTGGAGCACGTTGCCGTCCTCCGCAATCAGGAACCAGATCAGCGCCTCACCGCCGATGCCGGCGTCGCGCAGCAGGGGCGGGTAGTTCTCCTCGAGCGCGCGTGCGACGTCCGCGCGGTTGGTCAGCTCCGGCCGCTCATCGAAGGGCGTGAACGCCGGCGCAGACTCGAGCTCCGCCAGGGTCTTCGGGACCGCGCCCACCGGCGCGCGATACGCCTGCAGGTCGTCGGACGCCCGGGCGGGCGGAGCGGAAGGCGTGCCGGCGTCGGCGGGACGTCGCATGCGGACGTCGCCCTCCGCTTCACCGGTGCCCGCCCTGAACACGATCGGGATCGCGACCCACACCGGCGTGGGCTCGTCACGGTTCATCGCCGGCGTGAACTCCATCGTCCGCGCGACGTTCAGCGCGGCCGAATCCAGCGCGGGGTAGCCGGTCGACCTGTTGATCGCGGTGCGCGTTACCGCGCCGCTGCGATCGATGAAGAACCAGACCAGTGCTTCGCCGCCGATCCCCGCCTCGCGCAGCAGCGGCGGGTAGTTGCGTTCCAGTGCCCGTGCGACGTCGTTGCGGTTGCGCAGCTCGGGACGCGCGGTGAAGGGCGTGAACGTCGGCTCCTTCATCAGCTCGTCGTCGCTCCGGTCCGCCGCGTAGCGGTTCGACTCCAGCACACCGGCCTGCTCCACGGGGTTGACGCTGGACATCGGGTCGCGGGCGCACACCGCGAGCAGCAGCACGAACAGCGCAGCCGACGCCAGGCCGATCGCGCGTGCGAGCCTGCGTCGTCCGAGCACGCCCGGCAGCGCACGGATCCGCTCTTCCAGGAAGCTGCGCGGCTCGCCGAACGCCAGCGCGAGCGCTGCACCACGGGAGCGCTGGCGACCCACTTCAATCAGCAGCGTGCCATAGCTGCGCGCATCGCCGGACACACGCAGCACGCGGGCGTCGCAGTCCAGCTCGATCGCGAGACGCATGCGCAGAAACTGCATCCACACGAACGGATTCCACGGCGCGACCACGAGCGCCGCGAGACCCGCGGCCAGGAGCAGCGGATCATGGGCCCGCACATGCTCACGCTCGTGCAGCAGCAGCATGCGGCGCAGCTCCCGGTCGATGCCCAGCGCCCAGCCGGGCATCACGATGCGTGCGCGGCGCAGCCCGACCACCGCTGGCCCGACGTTGCCGCTCACCAGCACCTGCTCTCCTTCGACCTCTGCTTCGGTCCAGTGCCGACGGAGCCGGCGCAGCCGCAGCAGCGAGAACGTGATCAGCAGCGCCATCAGCAGCGACGTCGCGAGCCACGCATACAGCAGGATGCCACCCGGTGCCGGACCGCCGCTCGCTTGCGGTGCAATGGTGATCGGCTGGAGCCGCACCACGAATGCGGGATCGGCTGCTGCGCCGGGTGCCGCGCCCGGCCACATCCAGGCGACCAGCGGCAGCAGCAGCGAGCCGCCCAGCGCGGCCAGCCACCAGCCGCGCGCAGGCCGACCGGCGTTGCGCGCCGCGCGCTCCGCGAGCAGTGCCGCAACCGTCAGCAGGCCGGAGATGACCAGCCCGTACGCCATCCATGCGCCCGTCGTCGTCATCGCTCCTCCTCCAGCCGCTCGTCCAGCAGCCGCTTCATTCGGTCCACCTGCTCCGGCGTCAAATCCCGCTGCGCCACCAGGTGCGTCAGCAGCAGCTCCGGCGAGCCGCCGAACACCTTGCCCAGCAGCCTGCCCAGCGCGCTCTCACCCGCCGTCGCACGGTCCACCAGCGGGAGGTAGCGGTACGCGCGACCCGCCCCCTCCTCGTGGTCGACGTGCCCCTTCTCCTCCAGCGTACGCAGCACCGTGAGCACGGTCGTGTACGCCAGGTCGTCGCTCAGCCGCTCCTGCACTTCCGCCACCGTCGCACCGCCCAGCTCCCACAGCACCGCCATCACGTCCAGCTCGCGCTCCGTGAAGCTGACATCCCTGCGTCTGCGTCGTGCCATCTCGACCCCCCTGCTTGCCAGCCCGTATGAACCCGGATGCCGCCGCGCTCGACTAGTTTCCTAGTAGCTAATGCGCCGACGGCCGCCTGTCAACGATAAAATTAGTAGATGACGACACCGCAGCGGGGCAGACAATCCGTGCGCTGATGCACTGGGCCGCGCCGGACCCGCGGCGCAGAAGAGGATCTGCACTGGCGGAGGCTCCCGCGGTGCCCGATCTTTGGAGCCTCCCCGACAGACCAGGATGGAAGGCCAATGAAGGTCCTGCACGGCGCCCGGGCTGGAGCGCCGCGAAGGCACGAGCACGTTGTCAGGGGCAGGCTGCCGTGAGCGCCATCTCTGCCGGCGAGATCGAGGAGCGGCGGCGCTCGCGGCTGCACGTCGCGCTGGGCATCTTCACCCTGATCGTGGTGGCAGCGGCCCAGGCACTGCTGGATCCTGCCCTGCCGCTCGACCTGTTGTTCGTGCTGCCCGTGGCGGTGATCGCGATGGCGGGCGGGCGACCGCTCGGCGTCACCAGCGGCGTGGCGGCAGCGGTGCTGCGCTCGCTGGTCGAGCTGTGGCGTGGGCCCGGGCACGAACATCCCGCCATAGCCGTGCTGTCGTTTCTGCTCGGCGCGCTGGTGTACATGCTCACCGCGTGGTTTGCGGCGGAGATCACGACGGCAGCGCTGCGGGCGCGCGCATCTGCGCTGACCGATCCTCTCACGGGACTCGGCAACCGACGCTTCTTCGAGGACGTCGCGGAGCGGGAATTGAACCGGTCGCAGCGCTACGCCAGGCCCCTCGCGCTCGCGTTCATCAACATCGACGATTTCCGGTCGGTCAATGAAGAGCGCGGGCATGCGGCGGGCGATGCGCTGCTCCGGCGGGTTGCGCAGGAGCTGCCGTCTGGCATCCGGCGCTCCGACATCGTGGCGCGACTGGGCGGCGACGTCTTCGCGGTGCTGCTGCCGGAAACGCCGGCAGAGGGAGCGGAGGTCGCGATGGGCAAGCTGCGGGAGCGGCTGCGCGCGACGGCGCGGGAGGGCGGCTTCGACGTGCGCTTCAGCGTCGGTGTCGCTACCCTCGACACCGGCGCGACGACGCTGAAGGCGCTGATGAGCGCGGCCGACGCGACGATGTACGCGGCGAAGCGCACCGGCCAGGGGCTGGTGGTTGGCGATGCCAGTCTGCCGGTCACGCAGGTGGACGCAGCGGCGGATCCGGACTGATCCGCTGCTGCGTCCCAGGCTCGATGCGTGCCGCGCGGCTCACGCCAGCAGCTCCCTGGCGAGGATCGCGTGCTTTCTGCACGGTCCCCAGTGGTAGTCACCGATCGCGCCGCTGCCCCGAATCACGCGGTGACAGGGCACGACGTAGGCGATCGGGTTCCGTCCGACGGCTGCACCGACGGCGCGGTTTGCCGTGGGCGCGCCGATCGACCGCGCGATCGCTGCGTACGTCGTCAGGCGACCCGGTGGCACGTTGAGCAGCGCGTTCCAGACCTTGATCTGGAAATTCGTGCCGCGCAGGTGCAACGGGAGCGGTGGCCGCTGGTCATCGGTGGCGAACACGCTGGTGGCGAGCGCTTCGGTGCCTTCCTGGTCGCGCCGCAGCGTTGCGGCTGGCCAGCGCGTGCGCACGTCGGCGAGCGCTTCATCGTGATCCTCACCGATGAAGGCGAGGTGGCAAAGACCGCGGGGACTCGCGGCGAAGAGCGCTTCGCCGAACGGCGTCGGGTGGATCCCCCAGCGCAGCTCGAGCCCTGCCCCTGCACGCTGCACCTCGCCGGGTGAAACGGCTTCCACGGCGATCATGAGATCGTGCAGCCGGCTGCCACCCGAAAGGCCGAGGTCGTAGGCGGTGGCGAGCACGGGCTGGTTCTCGCTGAGCAGCTTGAATGCGTCCCGGGCGTTCAGGAACTGCAGGAAGCGCTTGGGCGACACACCGGCCCAGCGCTGAAAGAGTCGCTGTGCATGCGACGGGCTCAACCCGATCGCCTGCGCCACGTCGTCGAGCGACGGCTGGCGCCGCTGGTTCGTGATCAGGTACTCGATCGCGCGCTCGATCCGCGCGTATTCCGCGCTCTGCTCCGCACCGTTCAATTCGTTCATCGGCTCATCCTGCGAGGGTCCGCACGTTCGCGTGCGCCAACGATCGTGCATTACCCCTGTGGGCTCAACCCGATTCCTGCGATGCGCGTCACGCCGAGGAAAGGCCGACGATCTCCAGCAGCGTCAGCGCGTTGGTCGATGTGGCGAGGCCGGGCCGGAGGATGTAGTCGAAGCTCATCTCCGGGCCGTGCGGCCCGCGCTCGACGTGCTCGGTGAAGTGCACGAGCGACGCGCGCCACTGCAGTGCCGGCTCGCTCGCGAGCTCCAGGTCGTGCGTGGTCACGACGCCGATGGCGCCCTGTCGCAGCAGGTGCTCGATCACGGTGCGTGCGGCCACACGACGCTCGGCGGTGTTCGTTCCGTGCAGCATCTCGTCGAGGAGGTAGAGCAGCCGCCGCTCGCCGCCTGCGCGTGCGGCGTCGACGATGTCGCGCATGCGCTGCAGCTCGGCGAGGAACAGTGAAACGCCCTCCGTGAGGGAATCGTGGATGCGCACGCTGCTCCACGGCTCGAGTGGTGGCAGCGAGAGCGCGGCAGCGCACACGGGTGCACCGGCCTGGGCGAGCATGACGTTGGTGCCGATCGCGCGCAGCAGCGTGCTCTTCCCTGACATGTTGGAGCCGGTCACGAGCAGCAGTGTGCCGGGTGGCCCCACCTCGACGTCGTTGCAGATGCGGATGCCGTCGCGCAGCATCGGGTGACCGAGCGCGCGCGCCTGCAGTCGATCGAGCGACGCGTCGATGACGGCAAAGGTCCACGCCGGCTGGTCGTGCGCGAGAGTGGCGAGCGACGCGATTCCCTCGATCTCTGCGGCAGCGTCGAGCCAGGCGCGCACGTGTGTGCCGTTGCGCGCCTGCCATGCTTCCAGTCGATCGAGCACGTGGAAGTCCCAGAGCGTGAGCAGCTGCACGATGCCGTGCAGGTTGCCGTTGTAGCGCAGCTCCGAGAGGCGCATCAGCCGCTCCAGGCGACGCAGCTCGTCGTGCGCCGCGACGCCGTTGCCGTGGAGCTGCGCGCGCAGCACACGCAGCCGCGCCGCGTCGCCGGGCACGCGTGCGGCGTGCGCGAGCAGGGCCGGGTACTGCGCGAGCACTCCCTGCCTCGCGAAGGCGCGCTCGAACACCGCATGTGCGCGCCGACCGGCGGCCCCGAACGTCAGGACGGCCGCAACCATGAGTGGCAGGATCCACCACATGGCACCGACGGCGCCGGTGAGCTGCGCGACGATCAGGCCGATCGTGGCCAGCGGCAGCAGCCGCGCGACCCAGCGCAGCAGCGGTCGCGAGGCGAGCCACGACTCCGACCCGGCCCACTCCGCGAACGACTCGATCTCGTCGGCGCTGACGTCCGTTGCGCCCAGGGCGTGGGCGGCCAGCTCGTCGCGCCAGTCGTTCTCGGCCGCCAGTGCGCGCACCGCCTCCTGCCGCTCCGGGATCGCGGCGGGCGGATCCGGCTCCACCAGCCACCCGCCGACCCGCGCGCGGGCGCCGGGGGTCGCGAGCGGCCCCAGGAGCTGCGTCAGCGCCGGGACACCGAACACGTCGAGGTCCTCGGCGGCACGTTCGGCCGCGGGTCCGGTGGGGGGGAGCAGGACCGGCAGCTCCCTCCAGCGCCGCTCGAGCCGCATCAGCCCCAGCTCATTCGCCCGCGCCAGGCGCTGCTGCCATTCACCGGCACGACGTTCGCGGCGATGCAGGGCAATGAGTACGACGAAGCCGGCAACGGCTGCCGCGGCGCCGACCCAGAGCGCGTCGCTGCCGCGCTCCGCGGCCAGGACGCCGATGACGAATGCGACGCCGAACGCGGCGACACGGGCCCGTGACAGGTGCTCCGCACGGCGCGCGTGCGCGGCTGCCGCGGCGGCGAAATGGCGCTGGCGCGCGGTATAGGTGTCGAACGCATCCATTTCCGGCTGCTCTCGCGAGTTGTGAGACTGGCCCTACACCGTTTCGGCGAAACCCCTACGGACCCCGATCAAGGTGCCCGGCACGTTGGACGCATCGCCAACAGGGAGGCCCCCATGATCCGCCGCATCCTCGTCCCGCTCGACGGCACACCCTTCAGTGAATGCGCGATCCCCTACGCTGTGGCGATTGCCAAGCGCGCGCAGGCAGTGCTCGAGCTCGTGCACGTGCACGTACCGAAGCTGCACGACGCTCCCGCGGCCGTCACGCCGTATGCATACCAGCACGCGCCCGACTACTCGGTAATCGCCGACGATGACGAGTTCGACGCGGAAGCGCACTGGCTCGAGGAGCGCGCCGCAAGGCTCCGTGAGACGACGGGCCTCACGATATCGGCGTTCACCGTCACGGGACATCCGGCCGAAACCCTGTGCGAAGAGGTCGCCGCTCTCGCAGCGGACCTTGTGGTCATGGCGACACACGCCCGCACCGGCATCGATCGCCTCCGCTTCCCTGCTGTTGCCGACGTGGTCGTGCGCCACGCCGCTGCGCCCGTCCTGCTCATCCCGCCCGCGGAGGACGGTACATCGGCCCAGGCACCGACGAAGTTCCGTCGGATGCTGATTCCGCTGGACGGCTCCGCCTTCTCCGAGCAGGTCCTGCCTGCCGCCCGGACGCTGGCCTTCCTGATGGGCGCGCAGCCCTGGCTGCTCCACGTGGTCACGCCGTACTCCCCGCCCCTGCGGAGCGACCCGGCGCCGGGCGCCATCGGCGACAACCCGCGCGCGGGCGAGGAGTACCTCGCCGGCGTAGCACGGGCCATGGCCGGCATCAACGGCTCCGTGGTGACGACGACCATGCTCGACCGGCGTCCTGCCGATGCGATCTGCGAGGCGGCCAACGATCCCGACGTCGACCTGGTTGCCATGGCGACGCACGGACGCGGTGGACTCAGCCGACTGCTGCTCGGCAGCACGGGCGACGAGGTGGTGCGGCACACCAGCAAGCCCGTCCTGCTGTTCCGCCCGAGCACCGCCGACGCGCTGCGCGACGTCTTCGACCCGTACAGCGTGCGCTAAGGATAACCCGCACGTCGAATCCGCACTTTCCCGGCAGCGGATCCCGCGTGCAACCGCGAATCTCCGTGTGAGGGGACGTCGCACACCGGCACGGTCTGTGACACCCTCGGCCGTCCGGGCCGGAGCCGTTTCGAGGCCGGCCCGGACGGCGGCTCCGGCCGCCCGGGCCGGAGCAGGTTTCACGGAGAGGAGGGGTGAATGTTGACCCTCGAGAAGCTCGGGGAAATCCAGCAGACGCTCGCGGGTGGCAGGGTGCTGACCGCGTACATCGCCGCCGAGGAGCGCGACCCGACCGAGCGTTCCAGCTGGCGCCGCAGGCTGGCCGTCGGCCTCGACGCCGCCGCGGCGGATCTCGATGACGACGAGCGCCGCTCCTTCGACGAGGCGCGCGATCGGCTCGAGGCAGAGCTGGCGCCGCACCGCGGCTTCCTGCCCGGTCGTGGATGGGTTGCCTTCGTGACACCCGGGCACGTCGCCCTCTGCGCCGAGGTCCCCGCACCCATGCCGGACCTCGTGCGCTGGCGCGATGGGGCCGTGCTCGGACCGCTGCTGCGCGCTCTCAAGCAGAACCGGCCGGTGCTCACGGTGCTGATCGACAGCCGACGCGCGCGCGTGCTGCGCTATGTCGCCGGAGAGCTGACCGAGGAAACGTCGTATCGTGCAGACACCTGGATCGACGATCTCACCGACGTGAACAGCTCGAAGCGCGGTGGCACGACGACCGGCATGCGCGGTGAGACCGGCTCCGACGTCGCCGAGCGCATCCAGCGCGAGGAGATGGAGCGGCTGGTCAGGACGGTCGCGGACGCCCTGCGCCCGCAGATCGACAGTGACACGCTCGTGCTGATCGGTGGATCCCCCGGTGCCGAGACCACGCTGCACAGGACGCTGCAGCCGCTCGCCGGAGAGCGCGTCACCCTCGACACGTCGCTGCACGTGAACATGACGACGGCGCAGCTGCAGCCGGCGGTCGAGCGCACCGCATCCGCCCTGTCGCAGCAGCGCCAGCTCACGCTGGTACGCGAGGTGATCGACAGCGCGGGCGCCCACGGCCGCGGGATGCTCCACGCACACACCGTCGAGCGCGCGTGCCGCAACGGCCAGGTCGCCACACTGCTCATCAGCATGAACTACCTCCGCACCAGGGAAGACCTGGCCGAAGAGCTGATCTCGCTGGCGCTCACCCGGGGCGGCACCGTCGAGCTCGTGGGCGACGAGGCAGGCGAGCTGCTCGATCACGAGGGCGGCGGTGTGGGCGCGCGGCTTCGGTACGTTCCGTCTCCCGCGGAGCCGGCCGCGCAGTAACGACATCCGCACAGGTGCTCCCGGCGACGCGGCCGGGAGCACCGCCCGCCGCGTCACCTGTCCGCACCAGTCCTGTAACGCCCGCGTCACAACCGCCCGATTTCCGTTGCCTGCCCGTTTCGCGTCCGGTACATATCGCGACGAACGACCGTTACACCTTCCCTGGAGGCACATGACTGCTCGCGCGCTCACGACCGCCATGCTCCTGGCGCTCTGCACTGCACCCCTCGCCGCGCAGGCGCCGGACTCCACGCACGTGACGTTCGGCGGCATCGAGCTCACCATCGGCGGACGCGTACAGACCCAGTTCAACACCAGCTCGATCGATGAGGTCGAAGGCTCCGAGCTGATCCTGCGACGCGCACGCATCGAGCTCGAGGCGCAGCTCAACGAGCTGGTCACGTTCCTGATCCAGCCCGATTTCGCGGGGGATGAGATCGCCCTCAAGGACACCTACGTCCAGCTGGACTTCGATCCGGCGTTCCAGGTGATTGCCGGCAGCGCGAAGCGCCCCTTCAGCCGCATCGAGCTGACGTCATCGAAGCGCATCCTCCCGGTGGAGCGAGGCCTGCGCATCCGCGGCCTCGATGCCGTCGACCAGTACGCGTTCGTGAATGGACTGGATTACAGCGACCGGGAGATCGGCGTGCTCGTCACTGGCGAGCCGGAGAACGCGCCGCTCGGCCTCGGCTACGCGGCCGGCATCTACCGCGGTCCGCTGCACGGTGAGATCGGCGACGCGACGTACCAGTACGCCGCTCGAGTTACGGTGCAGCCGCTCGACCTGCTTTCCTTCGGCGCCTCCTGGAGCAGCCGCGAGTTCGTGGAAGAGGTGAGCGGCGACCTGGAACGCGGCAATGCTTTCGAGGTGGACGTCGAGTACGGCACCTTCGCACCCGGCGTGCACCTGATCGCCGAAGCCGCATTCGGCGACGTCGATCCGTTTACCGGGACCGACTTCCGTGGCGCACAGGGCTGGCTTGCCTGGCGCTCGGACGGGCTGAGCGAGACGATCACGGCGATCGAGCCCGTCGCGCGCGTGAGCTGGGGCGACGTGGACGACGGCATCGTCGCATCACCGGGTGGCCTGCTGTTCACGCCGGGCATCAACGTCTACTTCGGGCCGCTCAACCGGCTCATGATCAACTACGACGTCTGGCGCGGTGCGGACGACTCGATGGACGCCGAAAGCCTGAAGATCATGCTGCAGGCGGCATTCTGATTCTCCGGCGGTTCTGTTTTTTCACACAGTGTTCACAGTGGGTCACAGAGGATCACGGAGGTGCTCGGTTTCACGCAGAGTCGCGGAGGTGCAGAGGCGCAGTGAGCTCGTTCGGATGCCGAACGAACTGGGTCCGGCTTGCTTCATTTCCTTTGAATTGCGTATCCACGCGGGCAGAGCAGAGCAGCAGACCCGCAATTCAAAAGAACGAATTCAGCCGCGCGTGGATCGTCGGCGCAGCGCCCGGCAGGCCCGACCCTGCGCCTCTGCTCCTCCGCGCCTCTGCGTGAAAAGAGGCAAGCCGACACTGTGTCCACTGTGACCGCTGGCCCTGCCCCGGTTTGGTGGACACCAAGCAGTCCCAATCGGCATGTTGGGACAGGAGGTGTCCACATGGGAAAGAAGCGTCGGGCCTATTCGGCGGAGTTCAAGGCTGAAGCGATTCGGTTGATTGAGCAGGGTG
>DASTYK010000177.1 GCA_035764935.1 Longimicrobiales bacterium
CCACCAGTCCTTGAGGGACGTGAACACACCCCGGATGTCCATGTGCACATTTCGCACGCGCTCATTGATGACGAAGAGGTCGGGGTAGTAGTAGATGATTGTCCACGGCTGCTCGTCGCGTATCAGGCGCTGGAACTCGGCGTAGAGGGGCAGCGCATCCTCGCGATCTACCGTGCGCTCGAGGGCCTCGATCAGGGAATCGGCTCGGGGATTGGCGTACCCCGCGAGCTGCATATCGCCATCCAGGTGATCCGAGTGGAAGGAATCGCGCAGGTTGAGGTGGAAGTCGCTGCTGAAGCCGAGCTGCGCGGCATCGAACGTTCGCGGTCCGGTGACATCCGCGATCATCGTGTTGTAATCCACGCCGCGCACGTTCACCGTGACGCCGATGGCGGCCAGGTCCCCACGCACCAGCTCGGCCACGTCGCGGTTGAATGCGTTGACGGTCGGAGCCCAGTACTGAATGCCGAACTGCGAGCCGTTCCGCAGCTCCACTGTGCCATCCCCGTTGCGGTCCTCGATCCCGCGCGATGCCAGCAATGCACGCGCCGAGTCGGGAGAGAACGGGAGCGGCTCGACGTCCTCGGGATAGGCCCAGTGGAAGGAGGGCACCGGCCCGGCTGCGAGTTCCCCGTATCCGTACCTGAGCGTCAGCATCCGCTCACGATTCAGTGCCATGGCCAGCGCCCTGCGCACGATCGGATCATCGAGCGGCGGGTGCCGGTTGTTCCAGCCGATCGCGAAGTACTGTCTGGTCGGACGCGCGATTCCACGCAGTTGCGGAAGCGAGTCGAGCCGCGCGAAGTCGCCCGCGGGAGCACCGAGCGCCAGGTCGATCGTGCCGGCCCGCAACTCGGCAACCTGTGATGCCTGTTCCGGAATGATTCGCATCACCACGCGATCGATCTGCGGGCGTCCTCCGAGCGCCTCCGGGAAATCGTCGTTCGCTCCGAACACCCACCGATCGTTCGCGCGGAAGTCCAGAAACCGGAATGGCCCGTTGCCAACCGGCGCCCTGCCGAACGACGCCTGCCTAGTCCGCTCCGGTGGGATCGTGTCAAGCAGGTGCCTGGGAACGATGGGCAGGAACGGCAGCCCGGTCAGCGGTCCCACGTGAGGGGTGTACGACACCCGCACGGTAAAGGAGTCGAGAGCTTCGGCGCCCGTCCAGTGTGTCAGGTACGATGCGTTGGGGAACATCGTCCGGGGATCCTTCGCGCGCTCGATCGTGAATACAACGTCTTCCGCCGTGGTCGGTTGGCCATCGTGCCAGCGCACGTCCCGCCGCAGGTGGAAGATCGCGCCGGTATCACCGAGCATCTCCCACGACTCTGCCAGCGCCGCCATGTACTCCAGCGTCGAGTCATAGCGGATCAGCGGGAGGAACAGCAGCTCGCCCGCGACCTCCTGTCCCCACCGGTCCGCGGAGGCGAGCGGGTTGAGCGTACCCAGGTCGGTCGCAAGTCCTATCACCAGCGTGCCGCCCCGCCTCGGCCGCGCCCCGTCCTGCGCCTCGTCGTTCCCTGCATCGCCCGCACATCCGACCGCCAGCACCAGCCCTGCGGCTGCAGCCGCACCACGCAGCCATCGCATCGTCGTCATGGCTCCCTCCGGTCGAGTGTATGCATGCGCGTCAGCACGCCGCGAACCAGCTTCGTGAAATCATCTCGTGCCGCTGCGCCCGCTGCCACCACCTCGTCGTGTGACAGGGGTGTGGGCATGATGCCAGCCGCGTAATTCGTGATCAGCGAGATCCCGAGCACGCGCGCACCCTGCGCGCGCGCAACCAGGACCTCCGGCACCGTGCTCATGCCCACGGCGTCGCCGCCCAGCCACTGCATCATGCGGATCTCCGCGGGCGTCTCGTAGCTCGGCCCCAGCGTCGCGACGTACACGCCGCGGCGCACGCGGATGCCATGCTCCACCGCGACCTGCTCCGCCAGCGACAGCAAGCCCGGATCGTACGGCCGGGCCATGTCCGGGACGCGCGCTTCGTCGCCGTGCACGGGCCCCGACAGCGGATTGCTCCACAACAGGTTGATGTGATCGTCGATCAGCATCAGGTCGCCCGGCGTGAAGCTGCGGTTCAGCCCGCCGGCCGCATTGGTCACCAGCAGGGTGCGCGCACCGAGTGCCAGCATGACGCGCGTCGGCAGTGCGACCGCCGCCGGGCTGTGCCCCTCGTACAGGTGGAAGCGACCCTGCAGTGCGATGCAGCGGACACCCTCGAGACGACCCGCAACCAGCAGCCCGCGGTGCCCCTGGACGGCCGGGGCGACGAAGCCCGGAACGTCGGAGAACGGGATCCGCACCGCGTCCTCGATCTCGTCCGCCAGCTCGCCCAGTCCCGAGCCGAGCACGAGCGCGACGTCCGGCGTCTCGTGCAGGCGCTCGCGCAGCGCGTCGAGCGCGTCGCTCGTGGACGGAATCTCCAGGTCAGTCACTGTCCGGCTGCGCTCACACCAGCATGCCCGCGATGGTGGCGGTCATGAACGCGGCGAGCGAGCCCGCGACCATGGCACGCAGGCCGATGCGAGCCAGGTCGCTTCGGCGGTGCGGCGCGATTCCGCCGATGCCGCCGATCTGGATCGCGATCGAGCTGAAGTTGGCGAAGCCGCAGAGCGCGTACGTCGCGATCACGACCGACCGCGGCGACAGGTCCGCACCCCCTGAAAGAAGCGTGGACAGCTGCAGGTAGGCAACGAACTCGTTGACCGCCGTCTTCACCCCCAGCAGGGAACCCACCGTAAAGGCGTCAGCCCACGGCACACCCATCAGCCACGCCAGCGGCGCGAGCAGCACCCCGAGCAGCCACTCGAGCGTGATCCGGCTCCCCTCCGCCATCCAGCCCGCGCCGATCAGCAGATCGTTCAGGTGGGTCCACTCGCCCACCAGTCCGAGCAGTGCGTTCAGCAGTGCGATCAGCGCAATGAATGCGAGGAGCATGGCGCCGACGTTCGCGGCCAGCTGCAGTCCTTCGCCGGCCCCTCGGGCGGCGGCGTCGATCGCGTTCGCGTCCGGCGTCTCGACGTGCACCTTCAGCTCGCCGCGCGTGACCGGCTCCTCCTTCTCCGGATACATCAGCTTCGCGAAGACCAGCGCGGCCGGCGCGGACATCACGCTCGCGGCGAGCAGGTGACCGGCGATGTCGGGGAAGAAGGCCATCAGCATGCCGACGAAGGCCGCCATGACGCCGCCCGCCACGGTCGCGAATCCGCCCGTCATCACCGCCATCAGCTCCGACATCGTCATGGTGCCGACGAACGGCTTGATCAGCAGCGGTGCCTCCGTCTGGCCGAGAAAGATGTTGCCCGTGGCGGACAGCGTCTCGGCGCCCGATGTGCGCATCGTGCGCATCATCACCCACGCCATCCCCTTCACGACGAGCTGCATCACGCCGAAGTAGTACAGCAGCGTCATCAGCGACGAGAAGAAGATGATCGTCGGCAGCACGTTGAAGGCGAAGTACGCGCCCGTCGACGCGACCATCCCCGGCTCGACCGTGAACAGGCCGTTGCCGGGGTCGCCCGTGCCGATCGGCACCTGGTTCCAGACCAGATTGCCGAAGAGGAACTGCGCACCCTGTACCGTGAACCCGAGCAGCGCGACGATGACGTCGTTCACGGTGGCGAAGATCGCCTCACCTGCCGCCGTACGCAGGATGAAGAGGGCAAAGACGAACTGCAGAGCAATGCCCCACAGGATGATCCGCCACGGAATCGAGCGCCGGTCCACCGACAGCAGCCAGCCGATCAGCAGCAGGGTGACCATGCCGAGCAGCGAGACCAGTCGTGCGTGGAACGGCGTGTCGATGTCCGCCCGCAGGTCCTGCAGCGACGTTGCGCCACCCGCCAGCGTATCGGTCAGCGGCGGCGCACCCGGCCCGACGCCGCTCGCGACCGAGTCCCGGATCGCGGTGGTGTCAGCCTGCAGGGCGGAGTCGGCCTGCACGGTCGGGCGGACCTGCGGTGACGCATCCGCCTGCGCTGGTGCGTCGGCCCGGGGTGATGCGTCAGCCGGCAGTGACAGGTCGGCCTGCGGTGTCGCAGCGGCATGCTGCGCACCGTCGGCGCGCGCCGCCTGCGCATATACGCCGGCCGCGAGCAGCACGGCGGTGACGAGCCAGAGCGCGTACCGCACGCGCAGGCCTGGATGCTTCATCGCACCATTCCTCAATACCAGCCGCGGTGGTCGATCTCGAATGGACTCAGCCGGATCTTGCGCCTGCGCGCTTCGACCAGGGTACGGTTCTCGAACAGCTTGACCAGGAGCAGGCCGGCGACGAAGCCGCCCACGTGCGCCCAGAAGGCGACGCCCCCGGAACCGGGCGTCGTCGCCGTGCCGGACAGGAACTGGAGCAGGAACCAGTACGCCAGGATGATCCACGCCGGCACTGCAATGATGCGCAGGAAGATGATCAGGATGATCAGCGTCTGGATCCGCACGCGCGGGTACAGCAGCATATAGGCGCCCATCACACCGCTGATCGCGCCCGACGCGCCCACGATCGGGATCATGGAATCCAGCTCCATGTACACGTGCCCGGCGGCCGCTGCCACACCCACCAGCAGGTAGAACACGATGAAGCGCAGGTGCCCCATCGAGTCCTCCACGTTGTTACCGAAGAGCCAGAGGAACCACATGTTCCCGAGCAGGTGCACCCAGCTCCCGTGCATGAACATGCTCGTGAACACCGCACCCCATGTCAGCCCACCGAACTCGCACGGCGGCAGCCCCGGCCCCAGGTCGATTCCCTCGTACCCGCCCGTCCTTCCGGTCAGCTCCGCCGGGATCGCGCCGAACCTGCACACCGATTCCGCCAGCGAGACGTCGGACAACCCCGCACCCTGCACGTACAGCCATACCAGCACGTTCAGCGCGATCAGCGCGATCGTGAAGTAGGGCGTCAGCAGCGTCGGATTTTCGTCGCGTAGCGGGAACATCGATCTCCGGTGGTGGGTGCGCGCCAGAATAGTGCGCGCGCGTCAGAGGTGTCAACGAAACCGGTCTCTGCCAGCACGGCAGGTTGACGGCGCACGGCTCGGCCGATCTGGCCGAAAATGCGCCCGTTACCCGGCATGCGCGTTGCACCCGCGACGTGTGCGAGCGGCACACGGCGGCGCCAGCTCGGCTGTTCGGCACGAGCCGGCGGCGTCGGAAACGGCCGCCCCACCGCAGGACCCTTCAGCGAGGAGTAAGGATGGGCAAGGTCATCGGAATCGACCTCGGCACGACGAACTCGTGCGTCGCCGTCATGGAAGGCGGCGATCCGGTCGTGATCCCGAATGCGGAAGGCGGCCGCACGACACCGTCGGTCGTTGCATTCACGAAGGACGGCGAGCGCCTGGTCGGGCAGGTCGCCCGCCGGCAGGCGATCACCAACCCGAAGAACACGATCTTCTCGATCAAGCGCTTCATGGGGCGTCGCGCTGGCGAGGTCTCCGAGGAGAGCAGCCGCGTACCGTACGAGATCACGACGGATGCGCAGGGGCGCGTGCAGGTGAAGATCCCGAACGTCGACAAGGCATTCACGCCCCCCGAGATCTCGGCGATGGTGCTGCAGAAGATGAAGCAGACCGCCGAGGACTACCTGGGCTCGGACGTGACCCAGGCCGTCATCACGGTTCCGGCGTACTTCAACGACTCGCAGCGCCAGGCGACCAAGGACGCGGGCAAGATCGCAGGGCTGGAAGTGCTGCGCATCCTGAACGAGCCGACCGCGGCCGCGCTGGCCTACGGCCTGGACAAGAAGAAGGACGAGGTGATTGCCGTCTTCGACCTGGGCGGCGGCACCTATGACATCTCGATCCTGGAGCTGGGCGACGGCGTCTTCGAGGTGAAATCGACCAACGGCGACACGCACCTCGGCGGCGACGACTTCGACCAGCGTGTGATCGACTGGCTGATCGAGGAGTTCAGGAAGGACCAGGGCATCGACCTCTCCAAGGACGCCATGGCCCTGCAGCGCCTGAAGGAGGCGGCGGAGAAGGCCAAGATGGAGCTGTCGACCACGTCCTCGACGGATATCAACCTGCCCTTCATCACGGCGACGCAGGAGGGGCCGAAGCACCTGAACCTGACGCTCTCGCGCGCGAAGTTCGAGCAGCTCGTCGACGACCTGATTCAGCGGACGATTCCGCCGATGGAGCAGGCACTCAAGGATGCGGGGCTGGATGCGGGCAGGATCGACGAGGTCATCCTGGTCGGCGGCTCGACGCGTATCCCCAAGGTGCAGGAGACCGTCAAGAAGTTCTTCGGCAAGGAGCCGCACAAGGGCGTCAACCCCGACGAGGTCGTCGCCATCGGTGCCGCCATCCAGGGTGGCGTGCTCGCCGGCGACGTCAAGGACGTGCTGCTGCTCGACGTGACACCGCTCTCGCTCGGAATCGAGACGCTCGGCGGCGTCATGACCGTGCTGATCCCGCGCAACACCACGATCCCGACCAAGAAGGCGGAAACGTTCTCGACGGCCGAGGACAGCCAGACGACGGTCGAGATCCACGTGCTGCAGGGTGAGCGGCCGATGGCCGCCGACAACCGCACGATCGGCCGCTTCCAGCTCACCGGCATCCCGCCGGCACCGCGCGGCATGCCGCAGATCGAGGTCGCCTTCGACATCGACGCCAACGGCATCCTGCACGTCGCCGCCAAGGACCGCGCGACCGGCAAGGAGCAGAAGGTCCGCATCGAGGCGTCCAGCGGGCTCTCCGAGTCCGAGATCGACAAGATGGTCAGGGACGCGGAGTCGCATGCGGGCGAGGACAAGGAGCGCAAGGAGAAGATCGAGGCGCGCAACCAGCTCGACTCGCTGATCTACCAGGTGGAGAAGGACACCAAGGACTGGGGCGACAAGGTCTCCGCCGACATGAAGTCCCAGATCGACAGCGCACTCGAGCGCGCCCGGGCCGCGCTCAAGCAGGACGACGCCGGCGAGATCAACTCCGCGCGCGACGCGCTCATGCAGGCGTTCACCGCCGCCGGGCAGCAGTTCTACCAGGCCCAGCAGGCCGAGCAGGCGGCGTCCGGTCAGCCGGAAGGCGCCGCGACCGAAGAGCCGGCCGCGTCCCAGCAGGCACCGGCCGATGAGGACGTGGTGGAAGCGGACTACGAGATCGTGGACGAAAAGAAGGAGTAGTCCGGGAGTTTCGGAAGCTCGAAGGCTCGGGTCGTCGAATTCCCGGGGGGTTGGAGAGCCGGAAGTGGTTCGGAGGCGGTCAGGAGTTCTGGCCGCCTCCTTTTCTTTCCCGGGTTTTTCGTGCGCAGGTTGTGGCTGCTCCCTTCTCACGCAGAGACGCAGGGTAGCGGAGACGCAGAGCTGCCATCCGTGGATGATGATCCAAGGCAACGTTGCTCGGCTCTGCCTTCGGCCGGATGGGTGCAACGTTGCCTGCGATTATCGAAGGCAACGTTGCTCGGGTTCGCTGACAGCCGAACGAGTGCAACGTTGGCTGTGATTTTCGAACGCAACCTGGCTCGTGTCGCTGCGTGGCGCACCCGGCCTGTCCCGCCCGGGCGTGGAGCGGCCCCTGCCAACTGGATCAACTCGTGTCCACCCATTAACTTGCAGGGAAGTCTCCCCACAGACCTCGGACTCCATCGGCTCACATGAACGGCTCCGCCAGGCTGCTGGTCATTGCAGGTGCGGGTGTGCTCCTGCTCGCGGGCGTAGGCGCGGGTGTGCTGCTGACGCCGCCCGAACGCGTCACGGTGCCCGTCCTGGATGCACCGGCGCGGCCTCCGGTCGTGCAGAACGTGGCATCCGTCCGCCGTGCCTCCGAGCTGTCGGACGCGTTCATCTCCATCGCGGAGACAGTGACCCCGGCGGTGGTGCGGATCCAGGCGGAGCGGACCGTGGCCCATCCGCGGTCGGGGTGGCTGCCGCGCGGGCTGCACGATTTCTTCGGCGGGATGGAGCAGCCGGACTCGATGCCGCTCGAAGTGCCGGAGGTCGGCGGCGGGACGGGTTTCATCGTTTCCAGCGACGGTTACATCCTCACGAACAACCACGTGGTCGAGGGTGCGACGCGCATCGTCGTGTCGCTGCCCGACCGCCGGATGTTCGAGGCGGCGATCGTCGGGCGGGATCCGACCACGGACCTGGCGGTGATCCGCATCGACGCGCGCGGCCTTCCGGCGGTCTTCCTCGGTGATTCGGACGAGGCGCGGGTGGGCGAGTGGGTGGTCGCGATCGGCAACCCGGGGTTCGACGAGGCCAGCACACTCGACTTCACGGTGACGAGCGGGATCGTCAGTGCCAAGGGACGTCCGCTCAACATCATCGACACCGGGACCGAGGCGTCCAGCGACGGCTTCCGCTACGCGATCGAGGATTTCATCCAGACGGACGCGGTGATCAATCCGGGCAACTCGGGTGGTCCACTCGTGAACCTGCGCGGCGCGGTGATCGGCGTGAACACGGCGATCGCGACATCGACCGGCTACAACCAGGGCTATGGTTTCGCGATCCCGTCCAACCTGGCTCGGCGCGTCATGACGGACCTGATCGAGAAGGGGTATGTCGAGCGCGCGCTGCTCGGCGTCTCGATCGTCGACGTCACGCCTGAGGATGCGGAGGTGTACGGGCTGCCCTCGATCGCAGGCGTGCTGGTCGAGGACTTCGCTGGCGACTCCCCCGCCCGCCGGGCCGGGCTGCAGCGCGGTGACGTGATCGTGGAGATCAACGGCCAGCCAGCACTGCGGGTGGGACAGCTGCAGCGGCTGGTCGCCGGCCACGCACCGGGCGAGTCCGTGCGCCTGGGCGTGATCCGTTACGGCGAGCCGCGCGAGCTTTCGGTCGAGCTGATGCGGGCGCCGGTGGTGCGGGCACCTGCGCCGAGCGAGCCGCGTCGGGCCAGTGATCCGATGCTCGGCCTCGACATCGCGGACCTGGATGCGGAGCTGGCGCGACAGCTCGGCTACGCGCGCGCCGGGGGCGTGGTGATCACGGACGTCGTTCCCGCGAGTGCCGCCGATCGCAAGCGGATCGGGATCGGTCACCGGGTCGTGAGCATCGATCGGACGCCGGTGGAGTCGGCTGCGCAGGCCCGCCGTGTCCTGCGTGCGGCGCGCACCGGCCAGATCGTCTCCCTGCTGCTGCAGTACCCGGACGAGCGCACGTACATCGCGAACGTGCGGGTGCCCTGAGCCAGCGCGCCGCACTACAGCCCGGCTCACGAGAAGAGGACGCCTGGTACGCTGCAGGGTGCGCTTGCCGTCTCCGCAGCGCAGTCCGGTCACAGGCCGCCGTCCGGTCACAGGCACAGCGTGCTCCCGGCCCGCCCGTGACGTTCACGCCCCCACCTGCTCGCGTTCCCACTGACCCGCCACGACGGAGGCGGAGCAGGACGTCGCATACCCGCACCGGACCGGCCGTTTCGTCGGTTGAACGCGCTTCTGCCGCCTGTTAGCTTTTCAGCGGTATTTCCGGGCGAAAGTGGCGGAACTGGTAGACGCGCGAGACTTAGGATCTCGTGGGCTCGCCCGTGGGGGTTCGAGTCCCCCCTTTCGCACTGGGCAGAACCTTTTCAGGCGGATCATGGCCAATCAGACGGCAGAGCTGCAGGTCAGCATGGAGAAGCCGGGCGCGTGGGCGCGCCGGTTGACGATCACGGTGCCCGCGGCGCGGGTGGATCGCGAGAAGAAGGCGGCAGTCCAGCGTTACGCGAAGCAGGTGCGGATGCCTGGCTTCCGCAAGGGCAAGGTCCCGGTGCAGCTGATGGAGAAGCGCTGGGGTCCCGCGATCGAGCAGGAGGCCATCGAGAAGCTGGTTGGTGATGCGTACCGGGAGGCGATCGAGCAGGAGGGGCTGGAGCCGATCTCGCAGGGCGCGATCGACCACATCCACTACCACGCCGGTGAGGACCTGACGTTCCACGTCGAGCTCGAGGTCCGGCCGGAGATCGAGCTGGAGCGACTGGGCGGCTTCCAGCTCCAGCGCGAGGCGCAGCCCGTCACGGACGAGCAGGTCGACCAGGTGATCCAGCGGCTGCAGGACGAGAACGCCGTGTGGAACCCGTTGCCGGAGGGGGAGATCCCGCTGGTCGGCGACATGGTGACGGTCGAGATCACGCCGAAAGACGATGCGACGGAGGCGGCTCCGGACCAGACGCGCAGCTACGAGATCGTGCTGGGCGAGGGTCAGGCGGTCCCGGCGATCGAGGAAGTGATCCGCACCCTCAAGCCGGGCGACGAGAACACGTTCGAGGTCGAGCTGCCCGAAGATGCGTCCCAGCCGGACTCGCCCACGAAGCCGCACACGGTCCACATCCGCATGCTCGCCGCCAAGCGCGCCGAGCGTCCCGAGGTCGACGATGCATTCGCCGGCTCGGTTGGCGACTTCGATTCCGTGGACACGCTGCGCGCCCGCATCCGCGAGGACCTGGGCGCGGAGGCAGCACGCGAGGCGGAACGCAACGTGCGCTCACAACTGATCGGGCAGATCGTCGAGGCGAATCCGTTCGAGGTGCCGAACGCCATGATCGAGCGCTACCTCGAGCAGATGCTGCCCGTTCGCGACAATGCGGATGCGGAGCGCGTTGCGGAGATGCACCAGCAGCTGCGGCCGGTGGCGGAGCAGGCGCTGCGTCGCATGCTGGTGATCGACCGTGTTGCAACGATGGAAGCGCTGCGGGCCACACCCGAAGAGGTGGACGAGCGCATCGCGAGCCTGGCCGAGCGCATGGGCCGGCCGGCCGCGGAGGTGCGTCGCCAGCTCCAGCAGAACGGCCGCATCGCGGAAATCGAGGAGGAGATCACCGAGAACAAGGTGTTCGGCTACCTCGCGTCGCTGTCGACGATCCAGGACTAACGGGTATCACAGGTTTTCAAGGCGAAACGAGGCGGCATGGCCACGATCTATCCACCGTATGTCATCGAGCGCACCAGCCGCGGCGAGCGCAGCTACGACATCTTCAGCCGGCTGCTCATGGACAGGATCGTGTTCCTGGGCACGCCGATCGATGACACGGTCGCCAACATCGTCATCGCGCAGCTCCTCTTCCTGCAGGCGGACGATCCCGAAAAGGACATCTACCTCTACATCAACAGCCCGGGTGGCTCGGTGTACGCGGGTCTCGCGATCTACGACACCATGCAGTACCTGAGCACGCCGGTGAACACCATCTGCATGGGCCTGGCCGCCTCCATGGGCGCACTGCTCCTCGCCACGGGCACCGCGGGCAAGCGGAGTGCGTTGCCGAACTCGCGCATCATGATCCACCAGCCGGCCGCGGCCCAGGGGATCGGCGGGACAGCCGCCGATATCGAGATCCAGGCCAAGGAAATCCTGTACGCCCGCGAGCGGCTGAACCAGATTCTGGCAAACCACACCGGCCAGTCGGTCGAGCAGGTCGCCGAGGACGTGGACCGCGACCGGTTCATGAGCCCCGTCGAGGCGAAGGAGTACGGCATCATCGACCAGGTGGTCGAGCACCGGTCCCAGATCGAGAACGGCGACAGCGCTTCGCTCTCGGCGAAGGATCGTTAGATTACAGTCTCGGGGCGCCCGGTACATCGGGCCGGGCGCAGGCGTTCCCCACCAGGAGTCGTGTCCGATGGCGAGCGACAAGCATCTCCGCTGCAGCTTCTGCGGCAAGTCCAAGGAGTCGGTCAAGAAGTTCATCTCCGGCCCCTCGGTCTACATCTGCAACGAGTGTGTCTCGCTCTGCAACGAGATCCTCGCGGAGGAAGAGGAGCGCGAAGCTGCGGAAGCGGTACCGCGCGTACCCACGCCGCGTGAGATCAAGGACGTCCTCGATCAGTACGTGATCGGCCAGGAAGAGGCGAAGAAGTCGCTCTCCGTTGCGGTCTACAACCACTACAAGCGCGTCAACCACCATGGCGTGCTCGACGACGTCGAGATCGAGAAGTCGAACATCCTGCTGGTCGGCCCGACGGGCGTGGGCAAGACGCTGCTCGCGCAGACACTCGCGCGCATCCTGCAGGTCCCGTTCACGATCGCGGACGCAACGACGCTGACCGAGGCCGGCTACGTCGGCGAGGACGTCGAGAACATCCTGGTGCGGCTGCTGCAGGCGAGCGATTTCAACCTCGCCGAGTGCGAGCGCGGCATCGTCTACATCGACGAGATCGACAAGATCGCACGCAAGTCGGAGAACCCGTCGATCACGCGCGATGTCTCGGGCGAGGGTGTGCAGCAGGCGCTGCTGAAGATCCTGGAGGGCACGGTCGCGAGCGTGCCGCCGCAGGGCGGCCGCAAGCATCCGCAGCAGGAGTACATCCAGATCAACACCCGCAACATCCTGTTCATCTGCGGCGGTGCGTTCGACGGCCTCGACAAGATCGTCGAGCAGCGCACGGGGCAGCGTCGCATCGGCTTCGCGGACAGCAACGCCCCGCCCCGCAACACCGAGGCGCCGCTCCAGGCCGTGGAACCCGATGACCTGCTGCGCTTCGGCCTGATCCCCGAGCTGGTCGGCCGCCTGCCAGTGCTCGTCACGCTGGACGCGCTGAACGAGCCCGCACTCGTGCGCATCCTGCAGGAGCCGAAGAATGCGCTGCTCAAGCAGTACGACAAGATGTTCCAGCTGGAGAACATCCGCGTCAATTTCGAGCCGCAGGCGGTACGTGCGATCGCGCGCCGCGCGATCGAGCGCGGCACCGGCGCCCGCGGACTGCGCGCCGTGCTCGAGACGATCATGCGCGATGTGATGTTCGACCTGCCGTCGCGTGAGGACGTCCGTGAGATCGTGGTCACGGAAGAGGCGGTGACCGCAGGACGTCCGCCACTCCTCGTGCTGCACCCGGAGAACCGGAAGAAGGAAGCGTAGAACGGACACGGCCTGGGTCCCTGGGCCGGGGCCGGGGTTTGTTCTCCGACAGTGTTCGTTTCTTCGAAAGGCATCTGGCTTTTTGCTGATCAAGTCGGTCGAATTTGCGGGCGCGGTGGCTGCGCCGAACGGGCCCAAGCCTGCTTCCCTGCCTGAAATCGCCTTCTCCGGCAAGTCCAATGTCGGCAAGTCGTCGCTGATCAATCGCCTGCTCGGACGCACGCGTACACCGGTTGCGCGGGTGTCTGCAACGCCGGGCAAGACGCAGGAGATCAACTTCTACGAGGTGCGGGCGTCGGCCGGCGGCGGAGCTGACGCCTCGTTCTTCCTCGTCGATCTGCCGGGCTACGGCTTCGCGCGGGTCCCGATGGCCGTGCGTGCGAAGTGGCAGCCGCTGATGGAGAGCTACCTGGGCGGGTCGAAGGAGCTGAAGGGCGTCGTGCAGCTGATCGATGCGCGCCATGGCCCGACCGCGGACGACCGCCGCATGATCGAATACCTCATCGGCCTCGGCCTGCCGGCCCTCTTCGTGCTCACCAAGGCGGACAAGCTGGGCAAGAAGGAACGCGACAGGCAGCTCGCGAAGGTGACGGAGGACCTGGGCGTCGATGCCGAGCAGGTGCTGGCGTTTTCGGCGAAGACGGGTGAGGGGCGCGAGGAGCTGCTCGCGAGCGTGGAGGGGTTGCTCGTGGGGTGAGATTCCCTGGTTTCACCACGGAGCGCACCGGGCGACACAGAGTTCCGTGATCTCCGTGGTGAAACAGATCGGCCGGATCACAACGGTATTTCGTACTCCTTGATCTTCCGGTAGAGCGTCCGCTCCCCCATTCCCAGCATTTCCGCCGCCCGCCGCCGGTTGCCGCCCACATCCTTTAGCGCCGCAATGATCGCGGCCTTTTCGATTTCCTGCAGCGTCATGCCGGGCCGGTAGACGACGACGGAACGCTCGTCTTCGGCGTCGACGTCCTCGATCTCCAGGTGCTCGAGGGACCGACCGTGCGGTCGGATCGAGTCGTGGTTCACGGCAACGCCGACGGGGGTGGCGGTGGCGTCCGGCGCATAGTGGAACGGCGGTGGTGGCATCGACGGCAGCGTGTGCGCGCGACGGTACTGCTCGAACTGTGAGCGCAGCTCCTCCATGTCGATGCGGAGCTGGAGGATCGTGCGGAACACGAACTCGAGCTCCGGCGACGGTGCGTGCTCGAGGCCCTGCGCCGTTCGTGGCACGGGCACCGGCAGCATGCGCGAGCGGCTGCTCGCTCCCTCGCGTATTTCCGGCGGCAGGTCCTCGGGCTCGATGCGTGCGCCGGGGGCCATCACGCACATCGACTCGACCAGGTTGCGCATCTCGCGGACGTTGCCGGGCCAGTCGTAGTCGACCAGTCGCTCCATCGTTTCCGGTGCGAGACTGATCGGGGGGCGACCCATCTCCCGGCTGGTCTCGCGGATGAACGTATCGATGAGCAGCGGGATGTCGTCGCGTCGGTCCCGCAGCGGCGGCAGATTGATCTGCACGACGTTCAGCCGATAGAACAGGTCGCCGCGGAACCGCCCCATCTCGACCTGGGTGCGCAGGTCCTGGTTCGTCGCGGCGATCACGCGCACATCGACCGAGATCGACTCCTCGCCGCCGACGCGCATGAACTCGCGCTCTTCCAGCACGCGCAGCAGCTTGGTCTGTGTCGCGATGGGCATCTCGCCGATCTCGTCCAGAAAGAGCGTGCCCCTGTCCGCGAGCTCGAAGAAGCCCTTGCGCTGACCGATCGCGCCGGTGAACGCGCCCTTCTCGTGGCCGAACAGCTCCGACTCGAGCAGTGTCTCGGGCAGCGCTGCAACGTTGGCGGCGATGAACGCGCGGTTGCGCCGCGCGGAGAGCATGTGAATGCCCCTGGCAATTCGCTCCTTGCCGGTGCCGCTCTCCCCCGTGACGAGCACGGTCGTATTGACGGGCGCGACCTGCACGACGCGCTCGAGCGCGTCCATCATCGGCTCCGACTCGCCGACGATGCCGGTGAGCTTGCGCAGGCGCGTGCGCTGGACGAGCAGCTGCCCGGTCCGGCACACCTCGTCGATGTCGACCGGCTTGGTGAACGCCCGCGTCAACCCGAGCTGCCAGCGCGCCTCCGGCGTCGTCTGCGTAATGGAGTCGGCGAGGCCGATGACGGGCAGATGGTCGTGCTCGGCGGCCTCGCGGACCAGGCGACGCGCCTGCTTCTCGTTCAGGCCACCACTCAGGATGAGCAACGCCGGATCGCGCACGTCGGCGATCTTCTCGCCCGGCGTGACCAGCTCGACCGTGTAACTCGCCGCCTCGAAGGCATCGCGCAGCCGCACCGCCGGCTCGAGATCGTACGTCGTGATCAGAACGGTCTCAGGCATGGACAGCGTCAAGATCCATCGGCTGAATGATTCTGTGTGTCCGTGCCGCGGAGCAGCCTGACGGCATGCACCACAAGGGGCCCGAGCACGGCGAGCCCGTCCTGCACGCCCCCGGTGCTGCCGGGCAGATTCACGATCATGGCGCGACCGCGGATTCCCGCCACACCACGCGAGAGGACGGAGTACGGTGTCGATGCGGTTCCATGAGCGCGGATCGCCTCTGCTACGCCGGGCGCCTCGCGCTCGATGACCGCACGCGTCGCTTCGGGTGTCACGTCGCGCGGGCTGAAGCCGGTACCCCCCGTCGTGACGACCAGCTCTGCACCCGCGTCATCCACGAGCTGCAGCAGCGTCGCGGTGATGTCGGCCGCATCGTCGCTGACGACTTCATGGGTGACCAGCACGCGACCTTCTGCACGCGCCCACGCCGCGACTGCGGCACCGCTCGTATCCTCGCGCGTGCCCGACGCAACACCGTCGGAGATGGTCAGCACGGCTACCCGGATCGGCTGCACGCTACCGCCGCGCGGAGCCGTCCTTGTAGAACGGCGGCCGAACGATTTCGGCCGGCACCGGCTTGCCGCGCACCATCACTTCGATGGCGGTGCCCGGCCGCGCAGCGTCGGCAGGGACATAGGCGAGGCCGATACCCTGCTCGAGCGATGGCGCGTGGGCGCCGCTCGTCACTTCGCCGGCAGGCTCGCCGTCGATGCGGATCTCGTAGCCGTGGCGCGGGAAGCCGCGCTCCTTCAGCACGAATGCGACGAGGCGATCGCGCACGCCGGCCTCCTTCTGCTGCCGGAGCGCTTCGCGGCCGATGAACTCACCCTTGTCCAGCTTGGTCACCCAGCCGAGGCCGGCCTCGAGCGGCGTGCGTCGCTCGTCCAGATCGTTGCCGTACAGGATGTAGCCCATCTCGAGGCGGAGCGAGTCGCGCGCTCCCAGTCCGACCGGCACGACGCCCTCCTCCTGGCCGGCCTCGAGGATCAGCCGCCACACGCGCACGGCGCTCTCCGCCGGCAGGTACAGCTCGAAGCCATCCTCGCCCGTGTAGCCGGTACGACTGATGATCGCGGGGACATCCCCGATGTCGCCCTCCGCGAAGTGGTAGTACGCGATCGTGTTCAGCTGTGCCTCGGTCAGCTTCTCGAGGACGCGCTGCGCGCGCGGGCCCTGCAGCGCGAGCAGCGCCGTCTCGTCCGAGCGATCGGTCACCTGCGTGCCGAAGCGCTCCGCGTGCTTCATTACGTGGTCGCGGTCGCGATCCTGGTTGGACGCGTTCACCACGATCATGTAGTGGTCCTCGAAGCGGTACACGATGCAATCGTCGATTGCACCGCCGTCCTCGTTGCAGAGCACGGTGTACTGTGCCTGGCCGACGGCGACCCTGGACGCGTCGTTCGTCGTGATGTACTGCACGAGACCGAGCGCGTCGCCTCCGCGGACCTCGAGCTCTCCCATGTGGGAGACGTCGAACAGGCCGGCGCGCTCACGCACCGCCCTGTGCTCCTGGATGATCCCTGTCGGGTACTGCACCGGCATCTCGTACCCGGCGAACGGAACGATCTTCGCCCCCGCCTGGACATGCTCCTCATAGAGCGGTGTCCGCTTCAGCCTCTCCGCCATGTTCTCCTCATCCTCTGACGGGCGCACACCGCCCGTATCGATCGTGTACATCCGGCCTCCGAGTGGGCACTGCAGGATGCAGGGTCGGGCATGCGACGGGCGGCGAGCCGCTCGTCGCTCGCGGTCACGCTCCCATCAGCCGCGCCATGATCGCCTTCTGCACGTGCAGCCGGTTCTCCGCCTCATCGAACACGCGCGAGCGCGGGCCCTCGATCACCGAGTCGCTCACCTCTTCACCGCGATGCGCGGGGAGACAGTGCAGGAAGATCGCGCGACTCGATGCACGCGCCAGCAGGGCGTCATCGACATGATACCCCTTGAATGCGCGCTGTCGCTGCGCAGCTTCCTCTTCCTGCCCCATTGATGCCCAGACATCGGTGTTCACGACGTCCGCGCCTTCCACCGCCTCGGCGGGATCCGTGGTCAGCACGATCCGCGCGCTCTGCCGCGCTCGTTCGAGGATCGCGCTGTCCGGCTGATAACCCTCCGGGCAGGCCAGCCGCAGCTCGAAGCCGAAGCGGTACGCCGCGTTCAGCCAGGAGTGCGCCATGTTGTTGCCGTCGCCGACCCACGCGATTTTCACGTTGCTCACGTCCGTGCCGAACTCCTCCTGCACCGTGAGCAGGTCGGCGAGGATCTGGCAGGGATGCAGCAGGTCCGTCAGCCCGTTGATCACCGGCACACCCGAGAAGCGGGCAAGCTCCTCGATCGTGTCGTGAGCGAACGTGCGGATCATGATACCGTTCACGTAACGCGAAAGCACGCGCGCGGTGTCGCGGATCGGCTCGCCCCGTCCGATCTGGATGTCACGGGACGACAGAAAGAGGGCGTGTCCGCCCAGCTGGTACGTGCCGACCTCGAAGCTCACGCGCGTGCGAGTCGAGCTCTTCTCGAAGATCATCCCAAGTGTCCTGCCACGCAGCGGCTGTTCGTGGTACTCACCCGTCTTCATCCGCCGCGCGAGGGCGAGAAGATCGTAGAGCTCTTCGCGCTCGAAGTCGGGGATGGCAAGGAAGTGTCTCGGCATCAAGGTGTCGTGGTTCGCGTTCGTCGTGGTGCTGCGTTCTTTTTTTCACCGCCGAGGCGCGGAGGGCGCGGAGAAGGGCCGAAGAACGAATTCATGTTGCCGGCTACGCGGCCGGGAAGGATCCCGGCGAAATCCATCAGTGCCGACGTAGCATCCAGCATCAAAGTCATTCCTCAGCGGCAGTTTCTCTGCGTCCTCAGCGTTCTCTGCGGTGAATGAATCAGCCCTGCAGGAGCACGTACGTCAGAACTACAGGATATACCTCCTCAGATCCTCGTCCTCGACGATCGACTTAAGCCGGTCCCGCACCTGCGCGGCATCGATGCGGATCGCATCCGTCCCGCGCTCCGGCAGGTCGAAGAGGACGTCGTCGAGCAGTGTCGTGAGCACCGTGTGCAGCCGGCGCGCGCCGATGTTCTCCATGCGGTGGTTCACGTCGGCGGCGATGCGGGCGACCTCGCGGATGCCGTCGTCCGAGAACTCGAGCTGCGCCTTTTCCGTCGAGATCAGCGCCTGGTACTGCCGGATCAGCGCATTCTTGGGTTCCGTCAGGATGCGCACGAAGTCCGCCTCGGTCAGCGCGCTCAGCTCCACGCGGATCGGGAAGCGCCCCTGCAGCTCCGGGATCAGGTCGCTCGGCTTCGACACGTGGAACGCGCCGGCCGCGACGAACAGCACGTGGTCGGTGCGAACCATTCCGTATTTGGTCGAAACCGTAGAGCCCTCGACGATCGGCAGCAGGTCGCGCTGCACGCCTTCGCGTGAGACGTCGGGGCCCTGCCCCGCGCGCTCGCCCGCGATCTTGTCGATCTCGTCGAGGAAGACGATGCCCATGTCCTCGGCACGCTCGAGCGCCTCGTTCACGACCTCGTCCATGTCGACCAGCTTGTCCAGCTCGTCCTGCAGCAGGATGCGACGGGCCTCGGCGATGCTGACCGTGCGGCGCTTCTTCCGCTTCGGCATCATGTCCTGCAGCATCTCCGTGAAGTTGTCCATGCCCTCCGCGCCCATCGGCAGCATCATGTTCTCGATGGGCAGGTTCTGCTGGACCTCCACGTCGACCATCCGCTCCTCGAGCTTGCCGTCCCGCAGCAGCGTCCGCAGCTTCTCGCGCGTGCGCTCGCGCCGCTCCCGGATGCGACGTCGCTCGTCCTCGTCCGTCATCTCCTCCTCGCGCGCGCGGGCGTCACTGCCCACGATGAACGCGCGCGGGCGCTGCGGCGGCTGTGTGCCGTCCTCCTCCGGCTGGTCGTCGTCGGGCTGCGGCAGCAGCAGGTCGAGCAGCCGCTCCTCGACGCGCTCCTGCGCGACCTCCTCGACGTCCGCCTCGCGCTCGTCGCGCACCATGTTGACGGACATGTCGACCAGGTCGCGGATCATCGATTCGACGTCGCGGCCGACGTAGCCGACTTCCGTGAACTTCGACGCCTCCACCTTCACGAACGGCGCGCCGGCCAGGCGCGCGAGCCGTCGCGCGATCTCCGTCTTGCCGACACCCGTCGGGCCGATCAGGATGATGTTGTTCGGCACGATCTCGTCGCGCAGCTCGTCCTCGACGCGCTGGCGGCGCCAGCGGTTGCGCAGCGCGATCGCGACCGCGCGCTTGGCGGCATTCTGCCCGACGATGTACTTGTCCAGCTCCGCGACGATCTGCTGCGGCGTCAGCTCCTCCAGCCACGCCGGCTCGCCCGGTGCAGCACCGTTCGCCGTCTGAGCATCCGCTACATCGACTTCTCTCACGGTCCCTTCTTTTCTCCCGCCTCGTCGCCCAGCTCGAGGACCAGGATGTTCTTGTTCGTATAGATGCAGATGTCGCCGGCGATCTCCAGCGACGTGCGCACGATCTCCGGTGCCGGCAGGTTCGCATGCTGCTTCAGCGCACGCGCCGCCGCCAGCGCAAAGGCACCGCCACTGCCGATCGCCGCGACCTCGTCGTCCGGCTCGATCACGTTGCCGTCCCCACTGATGACGAACAGGTGGCGGGCATCCGCAACCGTGAGCAGCGCGTCCAGCCGCCGCAGGTACCGGTCAGTCCGCCAGTCCTTGGCGAGCTCGACCGCGGCACGCGGCAGGTTGCCCGGGTAGCGCTCCAGCTTCTCCTCGAACTTCTCGAACAGCGTAAACGCATCGGCGACGGAGCCCGCGAAGCCCGCCAGCACCTTGCCATCCTTCAGCTTCCGCACCTTCTGCGCGGACGCCTTCATCACCGTCTCGCCCATCGTCACCTGGCCGTCGCCGCCCAGGGCGACCCGGCCGTCGTGCCGGACCGCGACGATGGTCGTAGCATGCATCTGTATGCCTGACATTTATTTATCTCCATTCTGGCCGGCGCCGGCCCCGGAGGGCGGAGCAACGCCGGGGGCTGGGTCGGAAGGTACCGGAACCGCAGAGGTCTGCCAAGATGGCCGAAATGCGGGGATCAGGGGCGCCGGTCGTGCGATCTCGAACGGGCGAGGGGTGTGCAGACTGATTGCCGGGGGTGAGAGGCCACTCGTTCGACCGGAGGTGGTGCGAGGCCACTTGTTCGACCACGGCGGGTGCAAGGCTACTCGCCCGACCACGGCGGGTGCAGGGCCACTCGTCCGACCACGGCGGGTGCAGGGCCACTCGCCCGACCACGGCGGGTGCAAGGCCACTCGCCCGACCCTCAGGGATCGTTAGCTTTTTGCCCGGCGCAGCCGCCGCAGGATCGCCAGCGGTCGGCCGGCCCACGGAGCACCGGCGCGATGGCCCCATCGTGTGGCCGGCGCCACCGGCGTGCTGACGAACCCGGGAACCAACATGCGCGTCGCCCTGACAACGATCACACTGCTCGTTCTCTCCAACGCCTTCATGACGGTCGCGTGGTATGCGCACCTTCGCGAGCTGAACACGAAGCCCTGGTACATCGCAGCTCTGGTGAGCTGGGGGATCGCGTTGTTCGAGTACCTGCTGCAGGTGCCCGCGAACCGCATCGGCTACACCACGTTCTCCGTCCCGCAGCTCAAGATCATGCAGGAGGTGATCACGCTCAGCGTGTTCGTCCCGTTCGCCCTTTTCTATCTGAAGGAGCCGCTCAAGCTGGACTACCTGTGGGCTGGCCTCTGCCTGTGCGGGGCCGCGTACTTCATGTTCAGGGGGATGGTGACCACGCCATGACGCTCGACCGGAACCCCTTCCCCGAGGGCGTGATCGTGCGCCTTCCCGGCGAAGGCCGCCATTACGCCTGCGGCCCGATGGACAGCACCTTCCTGGCCGACGGCGCGGAAAGCGAGCGTCGCTATTCCGTGTCGATCTGGCGCGTCGCCCCGGACTGTCCGGGGCCGGGAGCCCACTCGCATGAGGCGAACGAGGAACTGTTCTTCGTGATCGAGGGGACCATGACGTTCCTCGTCGGCGACCGGCATATCGAGGCCCCGACGGGTACGTTCCTGCGCATCCCCGCAGGCGTGACACACGACTTCGAGAACCGGACGCAGACGCGCGCGAGTGCGCTCAACGTTTTCATTCCGGGCGGGTTCGAGGACAACATGCCCGCGATCGTGGAGTGGTTCCGGGAGCAGGCGACGCAGGAGGAGGGGTAGCACAGCCTCTGCTGCGTGTGCGCTACGCCCGCGGATGCGCCTGCTGGTACACCTTCTTCAGTCGCTCCTTCGACGTGTGCGTGTAGATCCGTGTCGTCGAGAGCGATGCGTGCCCGAGCAGCTCCTTGACCGCCATCAGGTCCGCGCCCGCGTCGAGCAGATGCGTGGCGAAGGAATGGCGGAGCGAGTGCGTCGAGAGGGCGTCGTCGTCCGCCGCCTGCTTCAGGAACGTCCCGACGATCGTCTGGAGCTGCCGCGTCGAGAGGCGCTTGCCGCGCTCGGAGATGAACAGCGCGTTCCTGTCACCCGCCGCACTGCGCAGCACCTGGTCGCGCTTCGGCTCGTAGCGGCGCAGCGCCTGCACCGCCGCACGGCCGATCGGCACGATCCGCTCCTTGCGACCCTTGCCGAGCACCTTCACCTGGTCGGCGATCGTGTCCACGTCGGCGACATCGAGCTGCTGCAGCTCTGAGAGTCGCATGCCGGATGCGTAGAACACCTCCAGGATCGCGTGATCACGCACACCACGGAACGAACCTTCCGCCGAGCGATTCTCCGCGAGCGCAAAGAGACGATCGGCTTCGGCACGCGTCAGCCAGCCCGGCAACGTGCGCTCGAGCTTCGGTGACCGGACGCTGCGTGCCGGATTCGCATCGAGCACGTCCTCGCGCTGCATCCAGCGGAAGAACGACCGCACGGACGACAGCTTGCGCGCGATGGAGCGGCGGGCGAGCTGCCTGCGCGACAGGTGCGCGGCAAAGGCACGCAGCGCACCGCGGTCGACCACGGTCCAGGACCAGTCCTCGGCCTGAAAGTGCCGGTCGAGAAACGCGACCAGCTCGATCAGGTCACGACGGTAGGCTGCAACCGTGTTCGGGCTGAGCTGGCGCCCATCCTCGACGGAGCGCAGGTAGCCCCGGACATGTGATACGACGTCGCGCGTTTCCATGTCCCTCAAGTTGCGCGTGCGGAGAACGTGAGGCAACGACGTCGCACGCGATGGCAGGGACTGCGGGCAAAGCGCCACCCATCATGGCGTGTACGCCCGGCGCGACGCGTCCAGGCGGCGGCGATCGGGGTTACGGCGCCGTCAAGTCTGCATCACGCGTCGCGCATTCGGCCGGATGTCGAGATTCCGGCGTCACACGCCGGATTTCCGTTGGTGCTTCGATCACGTTCGAAGGAAATTCGAGTTGACGGCGCTGAGCGCCGTGAAGTCGAACACGGACACACTCGAGGCTTCGACATGTCGAGTTGACAGCGCCGATCCAGGGAAACGCGGCCCACTCGTATTGCGCCCGGCGAGTTGACGGAGATGGACGCCGTGAAGTCGAAGACGGAGATACTCAAGGCTTCGACATGTCGAGTTGACGGCGCCGATCCTGGGAAACGCGGCCCGATCCAGTTGCTCCGGCAAGTTGACGGCGCCGGCCCAAGGGGAACGCGGCCCACTCGTATTGCGCCCGGCGAGTTGACGGCGAATCGCCCGGGTGAACGACCGCAGCTTCGGCGCCCGCCACCCGAGCCCGCGACCTCACCCCACCCGTGCACCTTCCGCGACCGTCACCGGCTCAATCCCGTGCGCCTCCATCCACTCGCGCAGCGCGCGCTCGTCGCGCTCGACCAGCAGCTCGCGCCGTCGCTTCTTGTCGCGCACATGCTCCTGGAGCGGCGCCAGCAGCCCGAAGTTGGAGTTCATCGGCTGGAACTCGCCCGGCGAGGCGGTGCGCAGGTAGTGGAACAGTCCACCGAGCATGGTCGCAGGCGGTGGCACGGTCGGCTCGAGCCCGCGGAGCAACCGGTCCAGGTTCACGCCCGCCAGGATCCCCGACGCCGCCGACTCGACGTATCCTTCGACCCCCGTGAGCTGGCCCGCGACGATCACCTGCGGTCGTGCGTGCGGTGCGCCGTAGAATGTGAGCCGCGCCGGGAAGTTGAGGTACGTATTGCGATGGATGGAGCCGGTGCGCAGGAAGTCGGCATTCTCCAGTCCCGGGATCATGCGGAACACGCGACGCTGCTCGCCGGTGCGCAGCCGCGTCTGGAAGCCGACCAGGTTCCACATCTGCCCCTGCTGGTCTTCGCGCCGGAGCTGCACCACTGCGTACGGCCGCCTGCCGGTCTTTGGATCACGCAGGCCGATCGGTTTCATCGGCCCGAAACGCAGTGTGTCCTCGCCGCGCGCGGCCATCACCTCGATCGGCAGGCACCCCTCGAAGTACGGGATGCTGCCGTCAGCGACCTGCGGTTGCGAAGACGGATCGCCCGCCTGTTCATGCGGCAGGTTCTCCCAGTCGTGTCCCGCGTAGACGTCCGCCTTGCGCAGTGCAGCGATGAACGCCTCGTACTGCTCGCGATCCATCGGACAGTTGAGGTAATCCGCGCCTTCGCCCTTGTCCCAGCGCGACTGGGCGAACACGCGGTCATGATCGATGGAGTCGTGCGCGACGATCGGCGCGATCGCGTCATAGAAGGCGAGGCCTTCGTCGCCGAGGAGACGGGCGAGGTCGGTGGAAAGGGCGTCGGATGTGAGCGGGCCGGTTGCGAGCACGGCATGCGACGCCGGTACCGCCGTCACTTCGCTGCGCTCGACCGTGATCCGCGGATGCGACGTGACCAGCTCGGTCATGCGCGCGGAGAAGACATCGCGGTCGACGGCGAGAGCGGCGCCGGCCGGTACGCGCGCTTCCCGGGCGGTATGCAGCAGGACGGAGCCGAGCGCGCGCATGTTCCGCTTGAGCAGCCCGTGCGCGTTGGTCGGGTCCTCGCTCTTGAACGAGTTCGTGCAGACGAGCTCGGCGAAGCGGTCGGTCTGGTGCGCGGGCGTGCCGCGCACCGGTCGCATCTCGATCAGCCTGACATCGTGACCGCGTTCTGCGAGCTGCCACGCCGCCTCGCAGCCGGCCAGCCCCGCACCGACGACGAGTGCCTGCGCCATGTCAGCGTTCCCGCCGCCTCGATGTGCCGGACTTCTTCGCGGCGGATTTCCGGGCGGTGCTCTTCTTTGCCGCCGATTTCTTTGCCGGCGACTTGCCGGCGGTCGACTTGCCGGCGGACGCGGTCGACTTCTTCGCGGTCGACTTCTTCGCGGTCGACTTCCGCGCCGAACCGCCCGTCGACTTCCTGGCAGGGCTTTTCTTGGCGGCGCCCTTCTTCGCCGTCGACTTCCTGGCCGTGCCCTTCTTCGCTGCGGATTTCCGACCGGCCTTCTTCGCGGCCGACTTCTTGGCGCCACCACTCGCACGGCGCTCGCGGTACTCCGCGCTGCGTCGCTTCTTCTCCTCGGCCTCGGCTTCCCACTGCGCCCGCGAGCGCTTCGGCTCATCGGCGACATCGAGCCGGCCGTCATCGTTCAGTGTGTACTCCGCCCAGCACTGCGGGCAGCGGATGAACTCGCCGCGCGTCTTGTTGCTCTTCTTCACGACGATCTTCGAGTCGCAGTACTGGCACTCGTGCGGCAGCGGCTCGTCCCAGCTGGACCAGTCGCAGTCGGGGTAGCGCACGCATCCCCAGAACGACTTGCCGCGGCGCGTGCGCTTCTCGGAGACCTCACCGATACCGCACTGCGGGCAGGTGAGCCCCGGGATCGTCTTGGGCTTGGTGTACTTGCAGGTCGGATAGTTGCTGCACGCGATGAACGCGCCGAAGCGTCCCTCGCGCTCGACCAGCTCCGACCCGCAGTTCGGGCACGACTCGCCCGTCGGCTTCGGCTCCGCGCGCGTCTTCTCGTCCAGCGACTGCGTGTTCTTGCACTCCGGGTAGCCGGAGCAGCCGAGGAAGCGGCCGTAGCGGTTCCAGCGGACGACCATCGGCTTGCCGCATTCCGTGCAGTCGACCTGCTCGTCGCCGGTGACGACCTCGCGGATGATCTCCTCGCTCTTGCTCGCGCTCTCGTCGAGCCGCTTCGAGAAGGGGACGTAGAAGTCGTTCAGCACGCCGCGCCAGTCGAGCTCGCCTTCCTCGATGCGGTCGAGCTCCGTTTCCATCCCGCTGGTGAAATCGACCGCGAAGATGTCGGGGAACGCGCGCACGAGCACACCGGCGACCGTCTCACCGAGTGGCGTCGGCTGGAAGCGCTTCTGCTCGAGGGTGACATAGTCGCGATCGGTCAGTGTCGAAATGATCGCGGCGTAGGTCGACGGGCGGCCGATGCCGAGCCGCTCCAGCTCCTTGACCAGGCTCGCTTCCGTGTAGCGCGGCGGCGGCTGCGTGAAGTGCTGCGCGGGCTCGATGCCGTTGTTGCGGCAGCGGTCGCCCTTTGCCAGCTCCGGCAGCGGCGCCTCCTCGTCCAGCGTCTTGTGGTCGCCCTCCTCGCGCGCTTCCTGGTAGAGGCGCGTGAAGCCCGCGAACTTCATGATCGAGCCGGTCGCGCGGAACAGGTAGCTGCGACCCGTATCGCCCCGGATGTCGAAGTCGACGGTCGTCGTGTCGAACAGCGCGCTCGCCATCTGGCCGGCCATGAAGCGCAGCCACACCAGCTCGTACAGCCGGAACTGATCGCGATCGAGGTAGCTCTTCACACTGTCGGGCGTGCGAGCCGGATCCGTCGGTCGAATCGCCTCGTGCGCTTCCTGCGCGCCCTTCTGCTGCTTGCCGCCCCAGAGACGCGTGTTCACGTAATCGTCGCCAAACCGACCGCGCAGGTGATCGCGTGCGACGTCCGCCGCGCTCGATGCAATGCGCGTCGAGTCCGTTCGCATGTACGTGATCAGACCGACGGCGCCTTCGGGACCCAGTTCGACGCCCTCGTAGAGCTGCTGCGCGATGCGCATCGTGCGCTGCGCGGTGAAGCCGAGGCGCTTCGCTGATTCCTGCTGCAACGTGGACGTCGTGAATGGCGGCGGCGGGTTCTTGGTGCGCTCGCGCCGCTTGATCTCGGTGATGACGAACGGCTTGTCCTGCACATCGTCACGGACGCCGAACGCCTCTTCCTCGTTCGGGATCGTGAATGCCTTGCCGTCGATGTGGTGCAGCTTGGCATCGAAGGCGCGCTCGTCCTTCTCGAGGTGCGCCGTGATCGACCAGTACTCCTGCGCCACGAACGCACGGATCTCCTGCTCGCGTTCGGTGATCAACCGCAGCGCAACCGTCTGCACGCGGCCGGCGGAGAGCCCGGGACGGATCGGCTTCCAGAGGATCGGGCTGACCTGGTAGCCGACCAGCCGGTCGAGGATGCGCCGCGCCTGCTGCGCCTCGACCTTGCGCATGTCGATCTCCATCGGCCGCTCGAGCGCACGCTTCACCGCATCACGCGTGATCTCGTGGAACAGCACGCGCTGGAAGCGGCCGTTCC
>DASTYK010000178.1 GCA_035764935.1 Longimicrobiales bacterium
CGTGGAGTCGCCCTCGCCCCGTGGAGTCGCCCGCGCCCCGTGGAGTCGCCCGCGCCCCGTGGAGTCGCCCGCGCCCCGTGGAGTCGCCCGTTGGAATGAAAGCGGGCGGATCCTTTCGGATCCGCCCGCTGCTTTCTGTTACGCCAATTGAAGCAATGTCGCGGTTGTCGCGATACTCAAGGTTCACCGCACAGTCCTCAGCGCCCTCCGCGACTCAGCGGTAAAAAAATTCCGTTCAGGGCGTCAGTGCGCTCCACAGGAGTGGCCACGTCGCGATGGTCTGGCCGCGGTAGTTGGGCTGGAAGCCGAACAGGACCACGTCACCCTGGCCGACGCGTGCGGTGACCAGCGCCGGTTTGCCGGCGATGTGCTCGGGGCCGAGGATCCAGCCGGACACCTTGGGGTTGCCGGTTGCGTAGCGCGCGAGGACCTGTACGTCACCACCGCCGACGTCGAAGGCCCGCGAGTCGCCCCAGTACCAGACGTTGACGCTCGGGTCCATGCCGCGCGTGAGCGGGTGCGATGTGTCGAGGTCGGCACGCAGGATGGAGCCGGGGATGTAGAAGTCCTGGGGACGCAGCTCCTCGACGGCGCTTTCGATCGGCAGATCGAAGACCTCGGTGACGAAGTCGGTCGCCTGCTCGATGGCGACGACGCGGCCGCCGTTGCGGACGAAATCCCGGATCGCGGCGATACCCGCCTCGCTCATGCCGCCGGTGTACTGCTCCGGCAGCGACCCTGCCTCATAGCCCTCGCCGATCGAGCGCGGGCTCTGCGACTGCAGGAGGATGACGTCGTAATCGCGGTTCAGGTTGCCCTGGCGGATGCGCGCGTCCTTGAGGGTGTCGTAGCGAAGCTCGTGCATGTCGAAGACCCAGCGCGTCCAGCCGGCCTCCATCGGCTCCTGCCAAGACTTGTAGATGGCGATGCGCGGCGCATCCGGCCCGCGCAGCGAGGGCGGCAGCTCGAACCGCCAGTCGACCTGCTCGATCGGCGCGGACAGCGACGGCGCCGCCCCGCTCCATGCCTCCACTTCCGCTGCCTCGATATCCATCAGCAGGGGCAGTGTGTGCGCCGTGACGTCGTACGGCCGGCGCGGCGGGCCGCCGGGGTACTCGCGCAGGTCGGGATACTCCTGCACCTCGAGCATCGCCTGCGCGAACGAGGCGTACGGCTGCTGCATGGGAATCACGTACGTCCCGGCCGCGTACTGCCGCCCGTTCGTCGTGAACGGCGCGGTCGCGCGATGCACCTCCACATCCGCCATCGTGAGGATGCGCAGCACGTGTGAAAGCCCGATCGGGTTGTCCTGCTCGGCGGGGATCACCCATGCTGCCGGCCACTCCTCCCAGCCTTCGACCGCGCGGCGGTTGATGTTGTAGAAGTTCTCGACCCAGAACGTGCGGTTGCGTGCCGCATTGGAGAGAAGCGCGAGGGCGCCGGTCTCCATGTAGTCGACGATGTCGCCAATACGCCAGGTGCCGCCCGTCCAGGGCATCGGGTATTTCCAGCTCGCGGTCGCAGCGTCGTACTCGCGGCCGCCGCGCACGCGCTCGCCCGGCACGTCCAGGGGCGAGGCAAGGCGTGCCGACGCCGTCTCGCTCAGGATACGAACGCCGCCGTGGTAGTGCTGGTATGCGCGGGCGGGGGTGAACGCATCGTAGATCGCGCCGATTACCGCTCCCGGCATCCCGCGCGCGGTCACTTCGGCGGCCATGTAGGCGCCGAGCTGGTTGAGCGCACTGACCAGAGCGGGATCGACGTTGGGCTCGACCGGATCGATGTAGGGCGGGAAGAAGATCCGTGCGCCATTGGCACCCATCTGGTGGATGTCGTGCACGATGTGCGGTCGCCAGACGTTGTGCCCGTGCTCGATGGCGAGCTGCGTCTCCTTCTGCGTGAACGCGTACCAGTCGCGGTTGTTGTCATGGCCGACGTAGAACTGGTACAGCCATGGCGGCGACATCCCCTCGTAGGGTGTGCCGACGTGCTGCATGTAGAACTCGGAGACCCAGTCCAGCCCGTCCGGGTTGAGCGACGGCACGTCGAGCAGGATCACGTTGTCGAGGATCTCGAGCACCTCGGCGTCGTTGGACGAGGCGAGGCGGTGCAGCATGCGCGCGGCCGTGAGTCCGCCGCCGACCTCCGTCGAATGGATCTGGTGCGTGATCAGCACCACGGAACGCATGTCGCGCAGCAGAGACTGCAGCTCGGCATCGTCGCGGATCGTGCGCGGGTCGGCGAGCTTGCGCTGCATCGCGAGATACTCGTCGAGGCGTGCGTGGTTCTCCGGGCTGGTCACCGTCAGCATGACGAAGGGCCGCCCCTTCGTGGTGGTGCCGAGCGTGTCCAGTGTGACGCGCGGGCTCGCCTGCGCGAGCTTCTCGTAGTAACCGACCAGCTGGTCCCAGTCGGCGAGCTTGCGGTCGGCGCCGATCTCGAAGCCGAGATGCGACGCGGGAGCGGGCACGTCGAGGGCGGTGGGCGCCGCCTGCTGCTGTGCGGGCACGGGCGTCTGCGGCTGTACCACCGCCTGCTGCGCGCAGGCGGACAGGATCAGCGCGAGCGGCGCCATGCACAGCAGGGCTGCGGCGTGGAGACGACGGGTCATTGCGGCCTCCGCATGTCGGGCTTTCAGGGGGACGCGCGATGGTAGCCGGCGCACGGCGGTGAGGCAAGCGGCGACGTCGCGTGGGACAATCCCCGACACGCGCGGGGGGCGAAGGGCGACTGGCGGAAACACGCTCTTTGCGGCATGGTATGGGAGTCGCACCAGAGAAGAGGAGACAGGATGTCCACACGGAGACAGTGGTTCGCCGCGGCCGGCGCGGGCGCTGCACTGGCCGCACTCAGCCCGCTGATGTTCCTGACCGGCTGCGAGCGTGGAGCGGAGGGCGGGAGCCCGGGCGCGGCCCTCGCCATGAACGGGGACGGACCGCTCGTCCGGATGCGCAAGAACCCGGGTTGCGGTTGCTGCGACGACTGGGCGAAGCACATGGAGGCGAACGGGTTCCGCGTGGAGTCGCGCGAGGATCCCGGCATCTACGAGTACAAGCAGCAGCTCGGCATTCCGCGCGAGCTGGTGAGCTGCCACACCGCCGAGGTCGACAGCTACGTGCTCGAGGGTCACGTTCCGGCCGACCTGGTGCAGCGGATGCTCACCGAGAAGCCGGCGATCGTCGGCATCGCGGTCGGCGGCATGCCGATGGGCTCGCCCGGGATGGAGGGTCCGTACAAGGATCCGTACAACGTCGTCGCATTCCGGAAGGACGGCTCGCAGATGGTCTACGCGAGTCGCTGACCAGTGCAGTGCTCACGCCGTGCGGGCGCCGACCCGCACGGCGTTTCCTTTTCCCGATCCCCGGACCCGTGAGCAAGACCTACGACCGGCAGTACTTCGATCGCTGGTACCGCTCGGCGCGGGCGGTCGTGCGGGACGACGTCGTGCAGCGCAAGGCGCGCCTCGCGCTTGCGGCCGCTGAGCATCTGCTCGGACGCGAGGTGCACACCGTGCTCGACGTCGGGTGCGGCGAAGCACCCTGGCGGGGCATCCTGCGGAGGATGCGGCCCGAGCTGGAGTACACGGGCGTGGATCCGAGCGAGTACGCGGTGCACCGCTACGGCCGCACGCGCAACATCATCCAGGGCACACTGCTGGAGCTGGACGAGCTGTATCTCGACCGCGATTACGACCTGGTCGTGTGCTCCGACGTGCTGCAGTACCTGCCGAACGACGACGTGCGCGAGGGGTTGCGGCTGCTTGCGCGACGGACCGCCGGGGTCGCATACATCGAGGCATTCACGGCAGGCGATGACATGGTAGGGGACCGCGAGGACTGGCACATGCGCTCGGCGGAGTGGTACCGGCGCGCGTTCCGGCTCGCCGGTCTCGTACCGGTCGGCCTGTATCTCTTCATCGGCCCGCGGCTCTACCCGACGACCAACGAGCTGGAGCGCTGCGGATCGTGATGCTGGCTTCCGCACAGCACCTGACACGACAGGTTCACAACTGGAGGAGTGGATGAGACTGGTCGGACTCCGGCGCTCGCGGCGCCTGCACGTCATGCTGCTGCACGCCCTGGTTGCAGCGCTCATGGTCCTGCCGTCTTCGGTGGCTGCGCAGGCCGCGCCGCTCGGCGGGCTGGACAGCTACATCGAGAGCGCAATGCGCGACTGGAGCGTGCCGGGTCTCGCGATCGCGGTCGTCCGCAATGACTCGATCATTCACGCGCGTGGCTATGGTGTGCGCGAGCTCGGTCGGCCGGACCGCGTGGATGAGCACACACTGTTTGCGATCGCGTCCACGACCAAGGCAATGACCACGGCCGCCCTGGGCATGCTGGTCGACGAGGACAGCCTCGACTGGGACGACCGGGTGGTCGAGCATCTCCCGTCCTTCGAGCTGAGCGATGCCTACCTGACGCACAACCTGACCGTACGGGACCTGATCACGCACCGAGCGGGCATTTCGCGCAGTGACAACCTCTGGATCGCAGGGCCCTTCGATCGTGCGGAAGTGTTGCGCCGCGCGCGCTACCTGGAGCCCGTGAACGGTTTCCGCTCGCAGTACGGCTACCACAACGTGATGTACACGACGGCGGGCGAGGTCGTGGCGGCCGCCGCGGGCATGAGCTGGGACGACTTCATCGAGCAGCGGCTGTTCCGGCCCCTGGGAATGGATCGGAGCACCACGCGCGCTGCGGTCGTCGCGACGCGCGACAACGTTTCCGCACCGCACACCTGGGACGACGACCGGGTGATCGCCGGGCAGCTGCGCAACTACGACAACCTCGGAGGCGCCGGCTCGGCGTTCTCGAGCGTGCACGACATGGCGCAGTGGATCCGGCTGCACCTGAACGAGGGCGTCTACGAGGGGCAGCGCCTGCTCTCGGAGGCCACGATGCGCGAGCTCCACGAGCCGCAGGTGGTGATCCATGCCGATACCACCTCCGAGCGCATGTATCCCGGCACCAACCTGCGTGCGTATGCGCTTGGCTGGCAGGTGCAGGACTACCACGGACACGAGCTCGTGCATCATTCGGGCTCGCTGAACTGGACGCGCACGCACGTGATGATGGTGCCCGAGGAGGACATCGGTGTCGTCGTGATCGCCAACCTGGGCAGCAGCAATCTGCAGCAGGGGATCGCGTTCCGGGTCATCGATGCACTGCTCGGCCTGCCGCAGCGCGACTGGAGCGCCGAGCTGCTGGCGCTCGCGCAGCGTGGTGAGAAGCGATCGGAGGCCCGCGCGAAGGAAGTCGAGGAGAGCCGCGTTCCCGACACGCGACCGTCGCTCGCCCTGGACGGCTACACCGGCACGTACCGCAGCGAGCTGTACGGCGATGTGCGTCTGCGGATGGAGAACGGACACCTCGTGCTCGACTACGCGCCCGACTACGTGGCGGACCTCGAGCACTGGCACCACGACACGTTCAGGGCGGTGTGGCGCCGGGCTGGCTTCGGCCGGGATTTCGTGACGTTCTCACTCGACCGCGATGCCGAGGCGGCCGAGCTGGAGCTGTCCGGCTTCGGCGAGTTCGAGCGCGTGGAGGCGGAGCCAGCGGCGCCGTAGGGTTCAGCGCCGCTGCACCACCCTGACCACGACACCGGCCGCGAGCACGACAAGGCCGACGATGATGGTGCGCAGGTCGAGCGAGAGTGCGAGCGTCGCGCACGCGAGCACCCCGAAGACGGGCACCCACGCCGGCAGCCAGCGTTCGGGGTTGCGCAGTCGGATGGCGGCGGCGTTGGTGATGCCGTAATACACCAGAATCGTGAACGATGCGGCGGCTGCGACGGCATCGAGCGCGCCGGTGGCGGCGACAATGGCCGCCACCGTGCCGACCACGATGACCGCGGTGCGGGGGACGCCGCGCTCGTCGACCCGGGACAGCATCGCCGGCAGATCATCGCGTCGCGCCATCGCAAAACCCATCCTGCTCAACCCCAGGATCTGCGAGAGCACGACCCCCAGCATCGCCGCGAGTCCGCCCACCGCCACGAGTGCGGGCAGCCAGGCGTGCGATGTTGACGATGCCGCGACGTACAGTGGCGCGGCGGTGCGGGCGAGCGCGGGTGCGCCGGCGGTGCCGATCGCGACCGCCGCCACCGCCGCGTACAGCAGAATGGCACCGACGATCGTGATCATGACCGCACGCGGGATGGTGCGTTCCGGGTGATGCACCTCCTCTCCGAGCGTGGCAATGCGCGCATAGCCGGTGTATGCGAAGAACAGCAGTGCCGCGGCGCGCATGATGCCGCCGATGCCCGTTGGCGCGAAGGGCTCGAAGCTGGCGCCGGTGGCGTCGTTCGCAGCGAAGAGGACGAAGACGAGCAGTGCACCGACGGACGCCGCGACGATCGCGAGGTTCGCCGCGCTGGTGCGCTTCACGCCGAAGAGGTTGAGGACGGTGAACAGCACGATCGCCGCGACGCCGGCCGCGCGCGGCGGCAGATCGGGCACCAGCGCACCCAGGTAGCCGCCGAGCCCGATCGCGACCGTTCCTGCCGCGGCCGTCTTGCTCGCGAGGAACATCCACCCGGCGATGTAGCCGGCCCACCCGCCCAGCAGGCGGTAGCCGTACTCGTAGCTGCCGCCCGCGTAGGGATAGACCGCGGCGAGCTGTGCCGATGACAGCGCGTTGGCGGTTGCTGCGGCGCCTGCGATGCCGAGCGCCACGATCAGGGCTGGTCCCGCAGCGCCGGCCGCTACGCCTGTCACTACGAAGATGCCCGCGCCGACGATCGCACCGAAACCGATGCCGACCGCATCCAGCAGGCCGAGAGCGCGGCGAAGCTGCGGAGCGTTGTCGGAAGCCATGCCGGGATGTGACCACTCTCGATGGGAGACCGCAAGGTGTGTCGTTGCGTCAGCGTCGTGGACGCCGCATGCTGGCGCGCACGCCGGCCGCACCACATCTTGGCCCGACCCCAACGGAGGCTGCCATGAAGCGACTCGTGACTGCGGCTGCGGTCGTCCTGCTCGCGTTTGCTGCACCTGCGGCTGCGCAGGAGCCCGAAAGTCCACCGCCCCTCGAGATCGGCGCCGTTGCGCCTGATTTCGAGCTGCCCGGCGCCACGCGTTACGGCGTGCTGCGCGACCCGGTCCGCCTCAGCGACTTCAACGGCAAGACCGTTGTGCTCGCGTTCTTCTTCAAGGCGCGGACCCGCGGCTGAACGATCCAGATGCATGCGTACCGTGATCAGTACGCCCGGATCTTCAAGGATGGACAGGATGTGGTGCTGATTGCGATCAGTGCCGATCCGATCGAGGAACTCGCCTCATGGGCACGGGACGACCAGTTCCAGTTCCTGATGGCGAGTGATGCAGGGACCGAAGTCGCCCGCCAGTACGGCGCGCTTGCATCGCGCCCGGGGCTGACCAACAGGAATCTCTTCATCGTGGGACCGGACGGGCGGATCGCCTTCCGCGCCGTTCCGTTCCGCGAGATCGATCCGACCGCGTACGAGGAGCTCGAGGCCGCGATCGATCAGCTCACGGGCGAGCCGGAGCAGTAGCTCCGGTTCGCCTCAGCGCCGCAGGACCTGCTGCACCGCCGCGAGCAGGTCCTGGTCGGCGCCCTGCCCGGTGTAGGCTACCTTCCCACTGCCATCGAGCACGACGACGTAGGACGTGGTCGGCGCGCGATACGCCCGCGTGGCGGCGCCGCGGGCGTCGAACAGGATGCGGCCGGGAACGTCGTGGCGCTGCAGGTGACGGCGGATCGAGCGCGGGTTCTGGTTGACGCCGACGGCAATCACGAGCACGTCGATGGCATTGCCGTAGCGCTGTGTGATGGTGCGCATCTGCGGCTCCAGCTCCTCGCAGAGCGGGCACCACGTTGCCCAGAACTCGAGCAGCACCGGCTTCGTGCCGACGACCGTGCCGAGGTCGACCGCATTGCCGTCGAGATCCTCCACCACGGCAGCCGCGGGGGCTGTGCCGATCGGCAGCCCGATGTCCTGCGCAGAGGCATCCGCGGCCGCCGCGGCGCACGCGGCCAGCGCCAGCAGCGTCACTCCTGCAAGCTTCTGCACCATGTGAACCGGTCGTGCGTGCTCGTTCACCATGCCATTCCCGCCTGGATCAGGTAGTACTCCGCCATTGCGAGCATGATCACACCGGCGATCCGTTTCGCCCAGACCATCCATGTGCCGGATCGGGGTAGTCTTGCAAGCGCCCCGGAAAAGAGGCCGACGGCGATCAGCAGGGCCGTCATGCCGATCGAGAAGGCGAACAGGTAGACAAACCCCAGTGCACCGCTGCCGGTCGCGGCGACCCATGTCAGCACGGCGGCGAATGCGGGTGCACCGCAGGGTGCCGCGACGATGCCGGACGTCGCGCCCAGCAGGAAGACGGCTGGGTAGCTGCCACCGCGCAGGGATGCAACCCACGTGCTCAGGCGCGCCGAGGACGGGACCGGCAGGGCGCCGAGCATGGCGAGGCCGAATACGAGGAGCAGGTTGGCGATGAGAAAGCGTGCCTCGAAGCTGCTCGCCACCGTGCCGAACAGCTGCCCGCTGAGACCGGCGACGACGCCGAGCAATGCGTAAAAAAGCGCGAGACCCGCAACATAGGTCAGTGTCAGGGCAACCACTCTGCCACGCGGCGCATCTTTGCCGGCCGTGCCGGTGATGACGCCTGCCGTGATCGGGATCATCGGGTAGATGCACGGCGTCAGGCTGGTGAGCACACCCGCACCGAACATCGTGGCGACGGCGAGCAGCGGCTGCTGCTGCAGCGAATCGCCAAGCCCGCTCTGCAGGAGGAATGCAGGGATCGCGTGTAGCTCCGGCATCGGCTCCGCTGGTGGAGGTATCCGCCAATGCTAACATGCAGGACCATCGCCGGCCATTTCCGTGCGGCACATCGGATGCATCGGCACGCGCCGGCATGAAAGAAACCCATGGACGGAGCCGATCGTGACACGACGTACGCTCATGCGCCCCTTTCGCGCCGCCGCTCTCCTGCTCATGGCCCACGGCCTTGCCGCCTGCGCCAGCACTGGGCACGGGCCGTCGGCGCCGGGCGGCGTGCTGCCGGGCTTCGACACGCGGACCTACCCCGGGGACGCCGCGATGCGGACCTGGCTGGACGCGTCGCCGTATCGCTGGGTCGGCTACTACCTGCCGGCACCCTGCTACACGGGCACGAGCTGGGTGGGAACCCGCGAGCGCATTGCATCGATCGGATGGGGCGTCGCGCCGCTGTTCGTCGGCGAGCAGGACTGGTCGGCCATCCAGCCAGGGGACACGACCGTTGCAGAGCAGGGAGCGCGCTGCACGACGCAGAACCTGACGCCGGCGCAGGGCGCTGCCGATGCTGTCGCCGCGGACAGCGTCATGGACGCCGAGGGCTTCCCGCCGGGCACGCCTGTGTTCCTGGATGTCGAGCGCATGGAGCGCGTGTCACGTGCAATGGAGGAGTACGTGCACGCGTGGTTCACCGAGATGCTGGCGCGCGGTCGCTACACGCCCTCGCTGTACGCGCACGAGCGCAATGTCACCCCGCTCTTCGAGCGTGCGCGCGCTGCATTCGCAGCGGCCGGCAGAAGCGACGAGCCTTTTCTGTGGGTCGCGCGGGCCGGCGCACTGGACGTGGGCAGCCGGCCCGCGGACTCGGGCATCCTGAGCGCCGCGATCTGGCAGGGTCGTTTCGACGTGGATGAGACGTGGGGCGACGTCACGCTGCGTGTCGACGCCAATGTCGCGAGCGTGGCAGTCCCCGGTATCATGCCGTACCGCTGAACGGGCGATTCAGAACGTGCTGCCGATATCCACGGTGAAGCGTGTGCTCCTGTCGGTGCCCACAGCGAAGCCGCCCGCGAGCACACCGAACGGCGTCGGCCAGATCGCGCCGATCTCGAGGCCGCTGTGCCAGGCATCGCCATCCTGGAGGTCCTCGATCGTGCCGCCTGCCGCGCCCGAGCGGAGCCGCAGCCGGATGCCGCCGTCGAGAAAGATGCGGTAGGCGACGTCCGCCCCGACGATCAGTCGTCGGGTTCCGCGCTCCGCGCCCGTGTCCAGCCAGGGCAGTCCGCCGACGTCGCCGAGCGCGAACTGTGCGTCCGCGGGTGCATCGCCGTCCGTGCCCGCCGCGTCCATCACCAGTGCTCCCATGAGACGACCGACCGCGCGATCGAGCGACGCGCGCACGCGCAGGTGCGGGTATGCGACGTCACCGAAGCGGATTCCTGCGTCGAGCAGCAGCGGCTCGCCGGCGATCAGCGGGTACGCGGGCGCTTCCGTGAAATGGATCCGCGGGCCGGTGCTGGTGCCGGTGCCTCCAGGATGACGCACGTGCTCGGTGATCCACTGGAGTGCAGCGCTGTAGCGGCCATCGGCGGTGCGCCAGCCCGCGCTCAGCCAGGCACCGCGTCGCTCGACGTTCACGTCCTCGCCCTCGGGTGTGAAGCGCGCAACGTCCCGGTCGGCGTAGTGAACGCCCGCGCCCAGGGAGATGGCAGGCTGTCGTGGGAGTGGCCGGCCGAGCTCCAGCGCGCCGCGCCGGAGGAACCGGTCCGCCTGGGCACTCACGCGGAACTCGCTCGCTCCGCCGAGCCGGATCCGCTGGCGCAGTGTGAGCAGCCCGCGTGCACCGCGCCGGTCGTCCCATCCTGCGGCGAGGGCAAAGATCGATGCCGGCACGGCCTCCGCGCGCACGACCAGCGTGGGTTCACCATCGTCGCCTTCCACGCGCGGCCAGATGCCGCGGAACATCCCCGTCGCATACAGCCCGCTCGCGCGTCGCACGATGTGCCCGGCGTCGTACTCTGCGCCTGCCGCATCGGCGAAGGCAGCGCGCACCAGTGCGTCGAGGCGCGCGTCGCCGCCTTCGACGACGACGGAGTCCGCGAGGCGATCGAGGCGTGCGGGGAGCGGCAGCGGATCAGCGGCCGTGTGTGCCGGCAGCACGTCGAGCGCGGCTGCCCGGCCGATGTCGATCAGCGGCCTGGTCTCGGCGGGAAACGTAGCGGCGCTGACTTCCTCGGGGATCCGCGGCGCGATGAACACGTCCGGCTCTGGACCCGGTGGCGATGCATTCTCGATCAGCAGACGCAGTGCGCGTACGCCGATGGCGACGCGGGACGTCGGCAGCTCATCCAGCTCCGGCTGCAGCACATCGGACGCGATGATGTACGACGCGCCCAGCGCACGTGCCTGTGCGGTCGGCAGATTGTCCGCAATGCCGCCATCGACGAGGGTCCGGCCGTCGATCACGACGGGTGAAAAGACGCCGGGCACCGCCATGCTGGCGCGCACGGCGCGCGCCAGGTCGCCGCTGCCGAGCACGACCACGCTGCCGTCGCGCAGGTCTGCAGCGACCGCGCGGTAGCGGCGCGGCAGCCGGTCGAAATCGCTGCGTGCGCGCGCACCCGCATCGAAGAACATCTCGACCAGCCGGCGATTGATGCCGGCATCCGGCACCACGCCACCGAGCACGAGTGCATCATCGCCGACGCCGAACGAGACCAGCGGCCGCACGGCGATTCGCTCCGGCCCGACCGTGAGCACGTCGGGTGCAAAGAGCGCCCGCCAGTCCTCGCGTGTGAAGATTTCGGCAATGCTGTCCGCATCGACACCCGCGGCGTACAGCGCGCCGACGATCGAGCCCATGCTGGTGCCGATCACCACGTCCGGTGAATGCCCGCGTTGCTCCAGGCCCAGCAGCACCCCGGCATGAGCGATTCCGCGCCCGCCGCCACCGCTCAGCACGAGTGCCTCCTGCCCCTGCACCGGTGCACGCAGCAGGAGGATGCACGCACAGGCGACGAGCACGCGCAGCGCCGCGGCAGTGCGTCGCTTCACGGCAGGTAATTCGCCGGGATGGGGTTGTCGGGCCGCTCCGAATCCCAGAACACGGTTACGACCCACCAGCGCGCGCCGTCATGGAAGAGCTGAATGCTGTTGATGCCGCGCATGAACGGCTCCGCGTCATCCGCATTGCGCCGGGAGTCGTAGGTGCTGAACGCGTGCAGGATGTTGCCGAACCGCTCCGTGACGCGGTGCGTCTCCGTCTCGAAGAAACCGTCGCGCTCCAGGACCGGACCGCTGGTCCGGATGTAGTCCTCGACGCTCATGATGCGATGCGCGCGCGTCCCGTCGGGGCGCACACCGGTCGGGATCAGCCGTGCGCCGGGCACGAACAGCGAACGCATGCGGTCCCAGTCCCGGGCGGCGCCGGCGGGACCGGAGATGACGTCGTAGAGTGCGGCAATGATGGCGTCGGGCGTTGCGACGTCCTCCGGATCAGCAGGAGGTACGGCTGCGGCCGGGTCCTGCGCGGCTGCCGACGATGCGAGCAATGCGGTGGCCGCGAGAAATGCCAGCACGCGGGCCGGGTATCCTTTCATGTCTGCCTCGCAGTAACGGGGTGAACGGAAGCGAGCAAGTCTGCAGACCTCTCGCAAGCTGCGCGACCGCACAGGGACGGATTCTGGCGAGCGCGGGGTGGACGCGGCATCTTTCCCGAACTCCTCCCTCAACCGGGGCCTGACCATGGATCCCAACGCAATCGCCGGCATGGCATTCACGCTCATCCTGGCGCTGTTCATCGGTGGATTCGTGCTGCTGTTCCCGCTGTCCCGCAAGCTGGGCCAGCTGCTCGAACAACGCATGGGAGTGAAGCCGCAGCTCGATGATGCAGCCGCGCGGGAATTGTCGGACCTGCGCCAGCTGGTCGAGGGTATGCAGGCCGATCTTGGCCGCCTGCGCGAGCGGCAGGAGTTCGTCGAGCATCTGCTCGCCGAGCCGAAGGACCGAAGAACCGAGAAGCTGAACCCATGATCCTGCTGTACGCAACGATCCTGTGCACGACGATCGTCAACCCTCCTCCCGCCGTGATGGACTGGGGCGCGGTCGGTCACCGCGCGGCAGCACGTGCAGCGGTGACCAACCTGCCGGCCGGTATGCCGGACTTCTTCCGAGCCGCGGCGGACCAGCTCGTCTATCTGAATCCGGAGCCCGACCGCTGGCGGGACCGCGAGTCCGCCGCCATGGACGAGGCGTGGAAGTACGATCATTACATCGACTTCGAGGTGGTTCCGCCCGCCGCGCTGCAGGCGCCGGACCGCTTCAGCTACCTGGCGGAGCTGCAGCGCACGACCAGGCTGGAGCGTCCTGCACGCGATGCCGGCCTGCTGCCGTACCGGGTCATCGAGCTGTACCAGCGGCTCGTCACGGGCATGCGGCAGTGGCGCGCGGCAAGCGACGCGGATGAGCGCCGCTGGATCGAGCAGCGCATCATCAACGACGCGGGCATCCTCGGCCACTACGTGACCGATGGGTCGAATCCGCACCACACGTCCGTGCACCACAACGGCTGGAACGAGAGCTTTCAGAATCCGCGCGGCTACACAACGGACCGCACGTTCCACTCACGCTTCGAGAGCCGCTTCGTCGAGGCGAACATCACGCCCGAGGACCTGATCCCGCGCGTGGCCGCGGAGCCACGCCGCATCGGCAACGTGCGCGAGGACGTGATGTCGTACCTGCGCGCAACGCATTCCCAGCTGGACAGGCTCTACCAGCTCGAGCAGACGGAAGCGTTCGGTGCAGACAACACCGCCACGGCTCACCGCGAGTTCGCGGTGCAGCGGCTGGTGGCGGGCGCCGAGATGCTGCGGGCGATGTGGTGGAGTGCGTGGCTCGAATCCGGGAACGGCTGAACGGCCGGTCCTGATAGGCGGGTGAGGGCGAGCGTGGACGCCTGGACACTTCGGACTGACGGTGGGTGGGGGCGGCTGCGCTGGACGCGCGCCGCCCCGTTCTGCGTGTTCGAGCGGTTCAGCGTCGTCCTGCCTGCATCTTCCTGTAAGCGGACAGCAGCTCGGTCTCGCGTTCGGGCTTCAGGCCGGTCTTGAGCACCTGCCGCTCCTTCGGCTGTTCGTGCCACCACGCGAGCGTGTCCGCCGTCGTCCGGGCCAGGGAGCGGAAGGTCAGGCCTGCCTGGACCTCGGGCGTGAGATCGAAGCGGGCAAAGCCGAGGTTGCGGCCGCGGGCGGGCATCCAGACGGGGAGGTCGCTGTAGGGGCGGACGTCGCGTTCGAGCAGCCAGTCCGTATCGACCCACGTGAACGACGTCTCCGCGGTGGTCACCGCGCGGATGCCGTGCAGGAGCTCGTCGAACGGGCGTGGGTTGAACGGCCCCACGGCGTTGAACGTGCCCGGCGTGTCATTCTCGGAAAGCCGGATCATCCACTCACTGAGGTCGCGCGCGTCGATGATCTGGACCGGATCCGTGCCGTCGCCGGGTGCAAGCACCTCGCCGCCGCGCTCGATGCGCACCGGCCAGTACGTGAAGCGGTCCGTCTCGTCGCCGGGCCCGATGATGAGGCCTGGTCGCACGATGGTCGCGCGCTCGCCGAACGCTGCACGTGCCGCCTGCTCGCACAGTGCCTTGCGCAGCCCGTACGGGCGACGCTGCCCGGGCTCCACCTGCGTGTTCTCCAGCGTGTACACGGGCGCAGCCGCCGTCGACGGGACGCTGCTCAGGTCCGAGTAGACGGAACGCGTCGAGACGAGGATGTAACGGCGCACGTTGTCGCGCAGCACCCGCCCCGTGAGCTCCACCCACTCCGGCTCCTGCGCGGAGTTGTCGAGCACGACGTCCCACTGTCTGCCTTCCAGCGCCTTGACGTCCCCGGTCCGGTCGCCGATCAGCGTTTCGAGCTCGCTGAACATGCCGGGATTCGTGCGCCCACGGTTGAACAGCGTGATCTCGTGGCCGCGCCCGAGCGCGTATTCCACCTGGTGAGGGCCGATGAAGCTCGTGCCGCCCAGGATCAGGATGCGCAGCGGTTTGCGGGCCCGGGAAACCGGCGTTCCCGCAGCCGGCAGAGGGATCATGCCGGTCACGGCGGACAGGCCGAGTGCGGCCGAGGCCGACGTGGCAAGGAACTGCCGGCGGTCCTGGGGCATACATGCCTCGCATCGAATGAGGGAATTGCTGCATTATGCGGAACGGCGGGGGCGCGGGCCAGAGCGGTGCACGCGTTCGTCCGGGCCGCAGACGGGAGGCAGGATGCGTCGGATGAGGTCACTGGTGTTTCTCGTGCTGCCGCTCGGCGGCTGCTTCACCGACGCCCGCATGGCGAGCGACAGCGCCGCCGCCGAGGCACAGCCGTCCGCAGAGGCTGGGCAGGCCGGCCCCGGCGCCACCCCGCATCGCGCATTGCCGGGGGAAGGGGGCGCCTACGACGACCGTGCGGACATCGGCCGCGGCGTGCTGCATCTCACGGTTCGCGCGGATTCCGTCGGTCGCGTGCGGGAGGACACCATGCTCGTGCGGGCGGGGCCGGATGACGAGGCGATGCCCGTAGCACGCTGGATCCACCGCTACGGGCTCGACTGGACGTGGGAGTACCGGCTGGAAACGTCGGAGCGAGGCCTGGTGCGTAACGACGTCGAGTGGTCGTACGAGGAGAGCGGCCTGCCGGTCGACAGTGTGACGCGCGATGGCGCCTGGGTGCGCGTGCTGCATGCCGTCGACGCGCAGGGCGCTCCGCGGCGCGGTTGGGTTCGTACGTCGCCCGACTTCAACATCGAGTGGTGGGCGGACGTACTGGCGGGGCAGAACCTCTACTTCCGCAACCAGGACAGCCTCGCCGTCTACGAGGAGCCCGGTGGTCAACGCCTGTGGCCGGACATTGCGGGCGGCAGCGACGGACCCGACTACACGATGACGCCGCTGCAGCGGAGCAACGAATGGATGCGGGTCGTTCTGACCACGCCGTCCGATTTCTGCGTCGATCCACCCGTCGTGCGCACGGACACCGTCTGGATCCGGTACCTGGACGCGCGCGGCAGGCCGCGCGTCTGGTACTATCCCCGCGGTTGCTGAGCGGCCGGACGGAACCGGTCAGCCGCGTGCATGTCAGGCATCGGGCTCTTCCGCGAACATCTTCTTCATGGACGCAAAGAAGTTCTCCCGGATTGCCTGGGACTCCTCCGGCGCGCGCTCGATGTGGGGGCTGATCCGCTCGCACAGCTCGGGCGGTATCTCCTCCAGGTAGCGTGAAGGCAGCACCTCGTATGCGCTGCCGGCCCGCCTCCGGCTGCGGCACCAGGACAGGGAAAGCCGTTCGCGGGCGCGTGTGACGCCCACGTAGAACAGCCGTCGCTCCTCCGAAAGTGCGTCGGTACCGCTCTCCTCTGCATCGTCCAGTGAGCGGGTGTGCGGCAGGATCCCCTCTTCGACGCCCACGATGAACACGTCCCGGAACTCGAGCCCCTTGGCGGAGTGCATGGTCATGAGCGCGACCGATCGGTCGTCAGTGCGCTCACTGTCGTCGTCCTTCTCGTCCATGTCGGCGAGGGCGAGCCGGCCGAGTGCATCGTGCAGGGTGGGCGGTGCCCAGTGCTCGTCGTCCGTCAGCCGATCCGCCTCGAGAACCTCGCCGAGTCGCTCTGCCCAGATGCGGCGTTCGTAGCGGGTGATCGCGCCGACCAGGTCCCGCACGTTGTCCACGCGCATCTGCGCCTGCTTCGGATCTCGGTACTCGGTGCGCAGGGAGTCCTCCAGGCCGATCCGTTCGAAGAGCTGCTGCGCCCAGTCAGCGAGAGGCGTCTGCTCGCCGGCCTGGGGCGGGCGCGCAGCGGCCGCAGCCTCCGCCTGCAGCAGCGACGCACGGGCCTCCTCCACAAGCGCGAGGAACGACTGGATCGCGCGTGCGGCTGGCGCGCCGACGTCGCCGGCACCGGCATGGGCGAGCGTGCTCACGAACGACGTTCGCTGCTCGCGTGCGCGCTCGGCGATCCGCAGCACGGTCTGGCGGCCGATCCCGCGGGTGGGATAGTTGATGATCCGCCGAAGCGAGACCTCGTCGTGGGGCCATGCGACCGCTCGCAGGTAGGCGGTCGCGTCGGCGACCTCCTTGCGCTCGAAGAAGGAGACGCCGCCGATGACGCGGTAGGGGATGTTCTTCCGACGGAACGCCTCCTCGAGAGGGCGGGATTGCGCGTTCGCGCGGTACAGGACGGCGATGTCGCCCCACTTCATCCGGTGCAGGAGCCGACGGCGCGTGATCTCATCGGCCACGCCTTCGGCTTCCATCAGCTCGTCCTCGAACTCGTGCAACGTGAGCGGAGCGCCGATGCCGGACGTGGACCGCAGCCGCTTCTGGTGACGGTGCCGGTTGGCCGCAATGATCGCGTTGGCCGCACCGAGGATGCGAGCGGTGGAGCGGTAGTTGTCCTCGAGCGTTACGACCCTGGCGCCGGGGAAATGGCGCTCGAACTCGAGGATGTTGCCGACGTCCGCTCCGCGGAACGCATAGATCGACTGGTCGTCGTCGCCCACGACACAGAGGTTGCGCCGGGTGCCCGCGAGCAGCCGCGCCATCTCGAACTGCACGCTGTTGGTGTCCTGGTACTCGTCGATCATGACGTGGTGCCAGCGCTTCCAGAGCGCGCGTCGCACCTCCTCGTCCTGGTCGAGCAGCTGCACCGGCAGGAGCAGCAGGTCATCGAAATCTATGGCGCCCGCAGCACGCAGGGTCTCCTCGTAGCGCGGGTACGCATCCGCCGCGAGCACTGCATAGTCGTCCGCTCGTGTCCCGGTCGCCTGCTCTTCCGCGACGATCCGCTTCGCCTGCTCCGGGCCGATCCGCTTCGATTTCCAGTCGGAGATGCGCCAGAGGATGCGCTTGTGGTCGAAGCGGTCATCGCCGATCGAGATTTCCGAGGCCGCGCTGCGGAGCGTGGCGAGCTGGTCGCCGGTCGCGTAGATCGCAAAGCGTTGCGGCAGGCCGAGCCGCGTTCCGTGCTCGCGCAGGATCCGCACACCGAGCGCGTGGAACGTGCCCAGCGCGATCGCGCGCGCCTCCTTGCCGACGTACCCGTGCACCCGCTCGCGCATCTCCTCGGCCGCGCGGTTGGTGAACGTGACGGCCAGGATGCGGGCCGGCGGGACATTGGCACTCCGGATGAGATGGGTCATCCGGTGCACCAGTGTCTTGGTCTTGCCGGTGCCGGCGCCGGCCAGGATGAGCAGTGGCCCGTCGATGTGCGTGACGGCCGCTCGTTGTGCGGAGTTGAGACCTGCCAGGTGCTGCGTATCGGACACGAATGCTGCTCGAAAGGGTGGACGCTGCGAGCGCGGAATCTGGCGTCGGAGGCCTGGTCGCAACAGTCTGGCGACCTTGCTGCGAGGAAAACCCGTGCGGTGATGCGGCGAATTGACAGCCGGGGCCCGGGCCAGCCACGTTCATGCGCGCCGCGGGGGTACGGAGCTGCGGACCGGATCTGCGACAGCGTCGGTACATGAGATGTCGCATGCGGATGCAGCGGCCATGCGCCGTGCCACGGCAGAACGTTCGGGAAGGTATGGGGCGAACGCAGCGGAAGAAGCAGCGCGACGCCGACGCAGGTGACGAGCAGGAAGTACATGCACAGGTGGAGAACCTGCGCCGCTGGCTGCGCACGTATGCGCAGGCGGAGCAGTCCGGCCATGCCGCGCCGCTGACGGAGCCCGTACTCGCACACCTGGAAGAAACGATCGAGGCGCTGCGCGTCAGCGATGACGACCTGCGGCTGCATCTCGATACGATGCGCCGCAACGCGGCGCGCATGGAGCAGGAGCGGGCCCGCTACCGCGAGCTGCTCGACCTCAGTCCGGACGCCTACCTGCTGACCGACCTCGAAGGCACGATCGTCGACGCGAACGCGGCCGCTGCCGAGCTGCTCGGCATCGAGCGCGCGGACCTCACCCGGCGACCGTTCTCGGCATGGGTAGACGCGGAGGACAAGCCCATCTTCTGGGAGTGGCTGGCGGATCTGCAGACTGCAGAGCAGCCGCTGCAGTGGGAGATGCGTCTGCGCGCGCGCGGTGACACGCAGCGGCACGTCGTGGTACGAGCGCGCCATGCGTCCGAGGCACCCGAGCTGCGCTGGATGCTGCGCGACATCAGCGAGCGCATCCGCGCCGAGGAAACGGAGCGCCGACTCCGCCAGGAGCGCGCCGAGCGGCAGGCAGCGGACTACGCAGCGCAGCAGGCACGTTTCCTCGCACGCGCCGGCCGGCTGCTGAACGAATCGGTGGGTGCAGCCGCCGTCGCGGAGGCGGTGGTGGAAACCGCCGTCCCGACCCTTGGCCGTGTCGCGCTGCTGGACACCCGCGAGATGGACGGCCGCGACACGCGCTACGTCGCACCCGCCGGCGAGCTGAGCGGGCGACTCTCGCAGCCGGCGAGCCGCGAGCCCGGCACGGTGGTCGGTGCCGTGCTGCAGTCGGGGGAGGTGGACGTGATTCCGTTCCTCAGTGAAGCACAGCGCGAGCAGATCGCGCCGGGCGCCGGCGGCGTACTGGAGGAGCTGAACCTCCACGCCGCCGTGCTCGTGCCGCTGAAGCGCAAGAACGTAGTCATCGGTGTGCTGACACTGCTGGGGGCCACCGTCGAGGAATGCAGCGCGCGCGACCTGCTGCTCGGCAAGGCGTACGGTGAGAATGCGGCGCTTGCACTGGACAACGCGCGCCTCCTCGTGGAAGCGCGTGCAAGCAGCCGCGCCAAGTCAGACTTCATCGGCTATCTCAGCCACGAGTTCCGTACCCCGCTCACGTCCGTCCTCGGCTACGCCGACCTGCTCGAGGCGGAAACGGGAGGGCCGCTCACGGACATGCAGCGCCGCCAGCTCCGGCGCCTGCGTGCCGGGGCCTGGCATCTCTCCAGGCTGGTCGACGACACACTGGCCTATTCACGTGAGGTCATCTCACCGCCGGCGCTGGATCTGGAATCGATCGATGTGCGCCAGCTGGCTGTGGAATGCGTTCACTCGATGCGGCCCACGGCGGCCGAGGGAGGACTCACGCTGGAGCTGGCGGCACCGGCGCACCCGGTGACGATCCGCAGCGACACTGGGCGGGTGCGACAGATCCTGCTGAACCTGATCGACAACGCAATCAAGTTCACCGTGACCGGCGGCGTTCGTCTGCACGTCCTGGAGCAGGCGGACCACGTCCAGATCGACGTGCACGACACCGGGGTGGGCATTCCGGCCCGCCAGGTGGATCGTATCTTCCAGCCATTCCACCAGCTCGACGTCGAACGTGGCGGCAGCGGGCTCGGCCTGACCGCGGCGCGTCAGCTCGCCTGGCGGCTCGGCGGCGAAATCAGCGTGTCGAGCACGGAGGGCGTGGGCACCACGTTCACCGTGCGCCTCCCGAGGGACCTGCAACCCGCCCAATGACCGGAGTCATCTTCGTTGCAGGGCTGCTCCTGCTGGTGCTCGGCGCCGAGTTCCTCGTGCGTGGAGCCGCCAGGCTGGCCGTGGCGGCAGGCATCACACCGCTCGTCGTCGGCCTCACCGTCGTGGCATACGGCACCAGCACCCCGGAGGCGGCCGTCAGCGTGCAGGCCGCATTGCAGCACAACGCTGACATCGCCGTCGGCAACGTCGTCGGCAGCAACATCTTCAATGTCCTGGCGATCCTCGGCCTGTCGGCGCTGGTCGCGCCGCTGACGGTATCCACCCAGCTCGTGCGCAGCGACGTGCCCATCATGATCGGCACGTCAGTGCTG